>DAOSOK010000013.1:0-115578 GCA_035373905.1 Candidatus Ozemobacteraceae bacterium
GTATACTCGCATACTCGATGCCGTTCGTGCTGAGCTTGTCGAAGCACGAAAGCTCACGCCCTTCGACAGGGTCAGGGCGAACGGTTGGTTGTCATTCTGCAGGACTCAATACCGGCGCCTTCTCTTCACGAAAGACGACGGCAAGGTCCACAGGATGACTCCGCACACATGATATATATCATGTTATATATATTTCCTTGAAAACCTCAATCAAGGAGCTGACGTTGTCTCCTCAAGTCGTATGTCACGATGTTCCCCTGCCCATGGGAAACGCCCCACACAAACATCCGCACATCACGGGGAGGGCGCTCCTCGTCGCCCTCGCTCTGATCCTGGCCCCCGCGGCAAGTTTTTCCGGTCCCGAGAGGGTTCTGGTGGCTTCGGGGAGCTTCGGCGCGGTCGCCACCGCCAACCCGCTGGCGACCCGGGCCGCCCTGAAAATCCTCGAAAGAGGCGGAAATGCCGTCGATGCAGCGGTGGCGGCCGGATTCGTCCTGGGGGTTGTCGATCCATCCGCTTCCGGGCTCGGCGGGGACGGCTTCGCCCTGATTCGCCTTCCGGACGGCACCATCGACTCCTGGGATGGATCCGCCTGTCCCACGGCCCCGACCAGACGTTTGTCGGCGGGAACCGCCGGTCGCAGAAGAGCGGAACTCGCCTCCTCCGCGATTGGACTGCCCACCCTTCCCGGGTTGTTGCTGACCATTCGCGAGAACTACGGAACCGAACGCCTTCCTCCTCTGCTGGCGCCGGCCATCCATCTGGCACGGGAGGGATTTCCCTGCTCAGCCAACCTGGAAAAAGTCATCGCCCACAATCTTCAGCGGTTGAGGGACTCCTCTGCGGTGGAACTTTTCTACCGTGGAGAGCGCCCGATCCGCGCCGGCGAGATTCTGAAACAGAAGGCGCTGGGAGACACCCTGTGCGAACTGGCCCGGGAAGGGAAAGCCTGGTTTTACGTCGGGGCCGGTTCCCGCAAGATCCTGGAGGATATGCGCCTGCGCGGGTCGCGATATTTCGCTGAAGATCTGGCCGGATACCAACCCCGAAAGTCTCCGCCCCTCTCACTCGTCATTGGCCCCTGGCGATTGGCGGGAACACCGTTGCCGTCCTCCTCTGTTGCGGTCATGGCGCTGACCGAATCGTGGACCCGTGCCGGACTCGACCCACTCGAACACTCGCGTCTGGACGACGCCCTTCCCGTGTTGCAGAGCATTCTGCGGCTGACACGGCAACGGTTGTCGTCCTGCGCTTCCAGGCCGGACCTGTTCCTGGCCCTGAACCGCATCGGAGCGAACCGGCTTGCATCCCCCATTCCGGCGCCTCTCGTGCAGGAAGAGCCGCAGAGCGCCACCCACCTCGTTGTCTGGGACCGCAACGGAATGATCGTTTCGATGACGATGTCGCTGAGAACCCCCTTCGGAACGGGAGAATATTCGCCCCTCGGCTTTTTCTACAATTCTGATTCCCCCGCTGATGCCGCGCCCATCTCCCCACATTCCCCCATCCTGGTCTTGCGAGACGATCTTCCCGTGCTCGCCCTCGGAGGGTCGGGGGGGAACGGGATCGTGTCGATTCTCGCGGCAATCCTGGCTTCCTTCTTTCACCACCAGAACCTGCCGCGAGCCGTCAACGCCCCACGATTCTCCGCCACCGAGCAGGGCAGCGTCGTCCTGGAATGGTCTCCCCGCCTCGGAGGACTCGAGCGTATCCGGGAAAACAGGAAATCCGTGACCGTGGAAATTCCGGGGAGCGACTGGTTCGGATTGGTGTCGGGCATCGCCAGCCAGGGACGCTCCTTGCTAGCGGTGGGAGATTATCACCGAGATGGCTCTGCAGGAGCGGTCGGCCGCGATCCCGATGCTCCACGCACGTTCGTCATCGCCGCAATGGTCTATCGCGAGAGGGGCTTGGATTCCGTGGCTCTCGCGCAGCCCGTAGTCTGCCCTCGCCAGACCACCACCGACTGGAGCGGTCCCGGAGAGACGCGCCTGTTTGGAGCCAACCGAAGGCTCGCCGTCGATTTTCCTCTCCCCGGAGGAGCCCTTCTGGCAACAGCCGTTGTGACCATCCACCCGGATCTTCCGGCACATGCATCGGGAGCTTGGGACGCCCCGGAACGTTGGTCGAAGCCGCCCCGACTGGCAAGCAGGGAGCAGGAATTTCTGAAAAGAATCCCCACCGGGCTTTCTCCGCGCGCCCGTGTCGATTGGCTGATGGTCGAAATCGGCCTTCGGATTCCGTATGCGGCTGAAAAGAGCAAGATGAACGGCGAGGATCTGTTGCGGAAAGGGCGGGGAGATTGCAGTGGAAAGGCCAGGCTTTTCGAGGACATGGTGCGCTCCTTCGGGATTCCTTGCCGGCTCGTTGGAGGGGTGATTCTGAAAGAGGGTATCAACGAGAAAACCCATATCTGGAACGAGGTCTTTCTCGACGGCAAGTGGGTATCTGTTTGCACTGTGAACCATCTTTGCGGTCGTCTGCCCGCTACCTGGCTGATCCTGCGCTACGGAGACGCCGGAACCCTCGAGGATCCCGGAAAGGTTCTGTTTCGCACCAGGGAAAGGCGGCCTGGGAAGTCGCGGAAAGCCTCTGAAGGCATCCCTCACGTGACGCCGCGTGACAGGCCGGGTGGCCGATCCGGTTGACGTGAAATTCGTCCTGTTCTTGCGGCAATCCGGGGACCGGACTCGGCAATCCGACTTTGCGGGGCGCGGTTTCGAGGGGGCCAGAAGACGGGGTTCGGGGCCCCTAAACGAGTTCATTTTCGGTCTTGACAATGAATTTCGCCTGTGGTAAATTCAACTACGTTCAAAGGCTCGTGGCGCAGTTTGGTTAGCGCACCACGTTGACATCGTGGGGGTCGGCGGTTCGAGTCCGCCCGAGCCTATTTTTTATGCCCGAAACCGGTCACCCCGATTTCGGGCATTGATTTTCCCCGAAGGGTTTCATCGACGACACGCATGAAAAACAGGCAACCTCTGCTGAAAAACATCAGGATCGTCCTCGTCGAGCCGCAGGGCGCGATGAATGTGGGCTCGGTGTGCCGGGCCATGAAGAATTTCGGTCTGCGCGAGCTCGTTCTCGTGCGCCCCGGCTGCGAACTCAATCTTGACGCGATCAAGATGGCGCTGACCGCTCGAGACATTCTCGAATCGGCGAAGATCGTGCAGACGATTCCCGAGGCCGTGGCCGGAAGCCTGCTCGTGCTCGGCACGTCGAACCGCCACGGCGAGTATCACGAGCCGCACATGACGGTCCAGGAAGGCCTCGAGCGGGTCGCCCCGTGTCTGCCCGAAGGGCCGGTGTCGATCCTCTTCGGCCGCGAGGAATGGGGCCTGACGAAGGACGATTTGAAATTCTGCCAGGGAACGATGCACATCGTGACCGACCCCGAGTTCACCTCGATGAATCTGGCGCAGGCGGTTCTGCTGATCTCGTATGAGCTCTACCAGAAGTTCGGCGTCAAGCCCCCGAAGCGGATGCCCGACCCGAACAACCCGTTCGAGATGCCGCCGACGTTCGAGGAGTTGCAACGGCTGTATGACCACATGTTTTCGGTGCTGAAGATGTGCCATTTCCTGCCGACGAAGAACCCCGACGGCCTGTTCCAGTTGGTCAGGGCGTTCATCAACCGTTCGCAGGCGACCCATCGCGAAATCAATATATTGATGGGTATATTTTCGAACGTCGAGGGGTTCATGCGCATCTACGTCCATGGCCAGAAGCGCCAGAAGGACAAATCCGGCGCCCCCCCTCCCCCGTTGCCCACTTCCGCCCTCAAGCGGATGGCCGCGAAGCTCGCTTCACCAAAGCCCCCCGAACCTGACGACGGGAAGAACGAGTGACCTGATGCCGGACCACGCGACCCCGCTCTGCATCGAAGCTCGAGGCCTGTGCCGAAGCTTCGACGTCAGGCTGAAGGCGGAAGGGCTGAAAGCCAGCATTGAGGCGTTTTTCCGGCCCCGCATCGAGACGATCGACGCGGTGAGCGGACTCGACATGCTGATCGAACCGGGCGAGATCGTCGGCTTCCTCGGCCCGAACGGCGCCGGCAAGACGACGACGCTGAAGATGTTCTCCGGGCTGATCCCGCCGACCGCTGGGTCCGTGCGGGTGCTGGGGTTCGACCCCTTCCGCCGCGACCATGCCTTTCTGCGGAACATCTCGCTCGTGATGGGCCAGAAGCAGAACCTCTGGTGGGACCTCCCGCCCGCGGAGACGCTGGCCATTCATCGAGAACTCTACGGCCTCACGGCATCCGAGTTCGAAACCAGGCGCGACGAACTGGTCGAGATGCTTGGAATCCGCGACTGTCTCGAGATCCAGGCTCGCAAGCTCTCGCTCGGACAACGCATGCGGTGCGAGCTGGCCGTTTCCCTTCTGCATCGGCCCGCAGTCCTGTTCCTCGACGAGCCGACGATCGGACTCGATATCCTGATGCAAAAGCGCATCCGCACGTTCCTTCTCGAGTATCACGAGCGGTTCCGGCCGACGGTTCTTCTGACCTCGCACTACATGGAAGACGTCGCCGCCCTCGCCCGCCGCGTCATCGTCATCAACCGCGGCGTCAAGGTGTTCGACGGCTCCCTCGGCGAACTCGCGAAGAAAACGCGCGCCGACCGCATCCTCCAGGTCACGTTCGACGCCGTTCCGGAACACTTCTCGCCCGAGCGATACGGCAAACTTCTCTCGCATGACGGGTCACGCTTTTCGATCCTCGTTCCGCGAGACCAGTCACCCGCCCTTGCGGCGGAGCTCTACTCCACCGGCCACGTCAACGACCTCACGATCGAGGAGCCTCCCCTCGAGGAGGCGATCTCGCCCCTTTTCACCTGACGTTTATCCCGTATGCATCGCGATCCGCCCGAAATACCGGGATGAAGGAAGGAGAGCGCGAAAACCGCGATTATCTGATATACTGGAGTATCTTTCGGAGGTAGCGAATGAAGAAGATTCTGACGGTTGTTCTGGGCGTGTTTCTGTGCTCGACGCTTTTCGGCGCGACGCTCGACGAGGGCGTTGCGGCGCATCAGAGAGGCGATTACCAGACGGCCGCGAAGATCCTTCGCGAACTGGCCGAAGACGGGGACGTGCTGGCCCAGTTCATCCTCGGGGGCATGTATTCCGACGGAAAAGGGATGGCCCAGGATCACGGCGAGGCATTCTTCTGGCTGACTCTTGCGAGCAGGCGCGCCTCCACAGCCGATCTTCAGACCTTCATCGGGAAATGCCTCGACATCACGTCTGCCAAACTGACCCAGGACAAGCGGGACGAGATTCAGACCCGATGCACGAAATGGGAGGAGGAGTTCGCGAAAAAGCACCCCGCCTGCCCAGCCGACGTCCACCAGCATGAAGACGGGCATCAGCACAACGAATAATCGATCCGTGCTCGACGGATTCGCCACGATCGATTCCGAACGACCGGCAGAAACGATTGGGATGTTGTCCGCAAGGTGAACCCCCGAGGCGATTTTTCCCGATGGATTGCCGTCTCGAGGAAACTGGCGGGGTCGTATCTTCAGATGGCGCTCGCGTATCGCGGCATGATGGTCATATGGGGATTCCAAATGTTGCTGATGCCGAGCGTTCTTCTGTTGGCCTGGCTTTCCGTCGGGAAATCCGGCGGGTCGATGTATGCGGACAGCGACTATTTTTTGTATTATCTTTCGATGCCGTTCGTCATGAACCTGACGGAATGCTGGACCGTATATACCTTTCCCGAGCAGGTCCGCGACGGTTCGCTCAGCCGCACCCTGTTGAAGCCGGTGCATCCTCTCTGGCTGCACGTCCTCGAGAATGTCACCCACAAGGCGATCCAGCTGATGATTCTCCTGGTCCCGCTCTCCGTGCTCGTCTGGGTGTTTCGCGCGCAGCTTCCCCCGCTCGAACTCGGTGCGGCGAAGATCGCCGGGATAGCGGCAGTTCTCGCACTTGCGGCGGCGCTCCGGTTCATCCAGTCCACAACCCTCGCGATGACGGGATTCTGGATCGAGCACGTCGAGACGCTCAATCTCGTCCTGAACCAGGGCGTCTGGGCGCTGCTGGGCGGCATGATCGTCCCGGTCGAGACGTTTCCCGGGCCGATCAGAACGCTCGCGCACCTGCTTCCCTACCGGTATTCGCTCAGCTTCCCGATCGAGGTCCTTCGCGGCGGGCTGACAACGGTCGAAACGCTGAAAGGCCTGTGCATCGCGACTGGCTGGATATTCGCCTTCCTGCTGCTCGGCCGGCATCTCTGGAGGCGGGGGCTGAAGACCTTCACCGCCTATGGAGGCTGACCCGGCATGCGACGCCATACGGGAATCATTCTCCAGTTCTGGAAAGCGCATCTCGTCCAGGCTCTTGAATACCGCACCAGTTTCGCGTTCGGCATCATCGCGAACGGTCTCGACTTCGTGTTCGGGCTTCTGCAATACTGCCTGTTCTTCACCGTCGCCGACGCAATCGCCGATTGGGACATGCCCCGCATGCTGGCGTTCTACGCCGTGTTCATGACGATCTTTTCCCTTCATTTCATCCTGTTGTATCCGAATCTCGACGCGATCGGCCGCTTCGTAAACACCGGGCAACTCGATCTGGTGCTGACGAAGCCGGTCTCGCCGCAGGCCCTGCTCTCCTTCCGAAGCCTTTCGTTCGAGGAGTTCGGCAGTCTCCTCGCAGCCCTGGGTCTTCTCGCCTGGCTGCTTGCAAGCGGTCGCATCGCGTTCTCGCCGACCCGCATGCTGATGTTCGTCATCGCGATCGCGTGCAGCCTGAGCCTCATTTACTGCATGTTCCTTTTTTTCATGAGCCTCGCCATCCGGATTGAAAAGATCCAGAACATGTCGGAACTGCTCTGGAGCGTCTTCAGTCTCTGCCGGTATCCCGCCGATATTTACCCCCGCGCGGCGCGCTGGGTCTTCTACGTGGTCCTGCCCATCGCCTTCGTGACGACCGTGCCCGCCCGTGCGATTTCGGCCGGTGAGGCTCCCGAGATCCTGCTTCTCGGCTGCGCCCTGACGGTCACTCTCGTTGCCGCATCCGTCCTCTTCTGGCGTCGTTCTCTCGCCGGCTATACCTCGGCGGGCGGTTGACCGCGGATTTCCGAAAGAGTATGATTTTTTGGGGCATACGGATCTTCTGGGAGATATAATATATGGCTAAGAATGCTAAGTCGCAGAACCTGTCCATCATGATGACGGACATCCAGGGCTACTCGACGACCGCCGCGACCAGTTCCCGCAACGAGATCATCGCCCTGATCAGACGGCACAACCAGTTGATGGTTCCCGTCATCGAGTTTTACGGCGGAACCATCATCAAGTCGATCGGAGACGCGTTTCTCTGCACGTTCGTCAGCGCGACCGACGCCGTCATCTGCGCCATCATCATCCAGCTGCTGCTTCGCGAATACAACCAGCGCCAGAAAGATGAAAGCCAGAAGCTCAACCTCCGCGTCGTCGTCCATTCCGGCGACGTCTCGATCGAGGGAAACGACATTTTCGGCGACGCCGTGAACGTGACGGCGCGGATCGAAGGACTCCCCTGCTTCCCGGGCGGTTCGATCGGCATCAGCGAGATCACCTACATGCTGATGGATAAAAATGAGATCGCCGTCGAGAAGCTCGGCCCGCAAACCCTGAAGGGCATACCGAACCCGGTCACGGTCTACTCCGTACCCCTCGAGAAACAGAAACTCACGACCCTGCCGACCCACCTGCTCGAGCTGGTCGAGAAAGTCGTGGCGGGCCGAGCAGAATCGTCGGGCATCGCCGGCTCGACCGCGGAGTGGCAAAAATCGATCGTGAAGTTCCTCCAGGAAAAAAACTGGGGCGACAACCTCGGCAAGGTCCAGAAGCAAATCGGCCAGAACATCGGCCAAGTCCAGACGAAGCTCGTGCAGACGTTCGGCCAGAAGACGGTGCTCGAACAGGGAAAAGGCCGCGCGTTCTCCGATGCTTCCCTGGGGGTTCGGGTAAAATGCTTCCTCATCGACCTCGTGATCCTGGCCGTCCTCACTGCGATTCTCTGGATCGGCTGGTGGCCTTTGCAGCGCATCGTGTATGGTTCTAGATCGATCGACTGGAACGCCTTCTCCAAATTGCGGGGGAACTCATCGAGCCTGTACGACTACGATGCCGACACCGGGGAATACAGACGCAAGCAGGGCACCCTCGAATGGATCGTCGATCTCAACGTCCGGGCGCCGATCGCCCTGTACATTCTATACTTTGCAATATTCTGGCGTATGAAAAGCGCCTCCCCCGGTCAGATCGCCGGCCACTCGGCCGTCATCATGGCCGACGGGCGGCCGCCGACGCTGGCGGAAGCGCTCAAACGCGCAACGATTTTCGTTTTCACCCTGATCCCCTTCGGGATCGGCGGCCTGGCGATTTTCTTCGGGAACAGGCAGACCCTCTGGGACAAGTTCTGCTCTTCACGCGTCGTCGAGTGACCCCCGCCGGAGCGGAACCGGTCATTTCCCGGCCGTCGTCGAAGCGATCTCGTCTTTCGGAAGCCGGCCTTCGGCTTCGAGTTTCGCTTTGCGCCTCAGGCGGGCGCCGTCGAGAATCGGCTTCCAGTTCAGGGTGAGGCGGTCTTCCCGAATGATGCCCCTCACGATATACGACGGCCGCACTTCGATCTCGATTTTATCGTCGTTCCTGCGGAAAATGAACCCTCGCCGCGCCGCGATGGCGCCGAAGAAATTGCAGGCCTGCTCCGGCGCCGCCTCGAGCCGAAGCTCGGCGTGGCCCCTCAACTCGTCGTCGGCCGGCGTCAACCTGATCCCGAACGGCGGAACGTCGATATACCGCACCATCTCCCCGTCAAAGAGGTTGATATAATATCGCTCCTGGTACCGGTGGTATCCGAACCAGAGCCCAATCCCCCCGACGATGATCAACAGCAGCAGAAACAGCCCCTGACCGCGTCTCAAATTCCAACATTTCATCGTTTCCATAGGAAAACACCGTACTACATCACACCTGCGGATGCAAGCCCGTATCGCCCTTCTCCGATAAAGCGCCGGCCGGCATCACTCTGATGCCGGCCGGCGTTGATGAACGGTCGCGGAAAGGTCAGCGGGCTCTTTTGAGGATGACGGCCTTGCGGGAGGGGACATTGTAGGTGCCCTTGGCGGTGTAGAGTCCCTTGTCGTTCACCTTCTCGCCGTCGCAGATGACGGTCCAGTCGTCGGCGCCGGGGAGGTTGAAGGTGATCCAGTCGCCGGGGTCGGTGTTGAACAGCACCAGCAGGTCGGTCTTGCCCTTCAGCAGGTAGCCGAGACCGCGGCTGTTGGCGGGCTGGAGCCACTCGATGTTCTGGCTGTTGAGGGCGACGGCGTGCCGGAAATTCTCGTATTTCATGCGCAGGCCGATCAGACCTTTGTAGAACTCGTAGATGTCGGCATTTTTCTTCTTGTCGCCCCAGTTGATCCAGTTGATCTCGTTGTCCTGGTCGTAGGAGTTGTCGTTGCCCTTCTTGGAGCGCATGAACTCCTGGCCCTGATGGATCATCGGGATGCCCTGCGCCGTGAGAAGCGCGACGGCGCCGAGTCGGAAGCGGTCCTTGTCCATTTTCAGCAGGTCGGACAGGACGGCGCCGTCATGGCACTCGATGTAGTTCACGCTCTCGGTCGGCTTGGCGGTCCACCAGAAGCAGGTGCCGGCGAGCACGGTCATGACCGAATTGCGGTCGCCGTTGCCGCTGATGAAGGCGCGGATCTGCTCGCGGAAGTCGTCGTTCCACTTGCCGAGTTTCGTGTTGCGGAAGTCGCTCTTGCCCCACTGATTGCGCTTCCAGTCGGCGGCCCAGGGCTCTGCGACGATGATCGCCGATTCCGGCAGTTCACTCATGATCGCCGACATCGTCTCCTTGTCGAGAATCGTGCCGAGATCGAATCGGAAGCCGTCGACGTGGTACTCTCGCATCCAGTATTTGAGACTGTCGAGAATGTATTTGCGGGTCATCGGGTTGTCGGAGCGGAACTCGTTCCCGCAGCCGGTGCCGTTCCAGTAGAACCGCTTGTCGTCGCACAGCCGGTAGTAGCCGGGGTTGTCGAGGCCCTTGAACAGGAAGGGAATCCCCTTCTCGTTGCCCTCGGCGGTGTGGTTGTAGACGACGTCCATGATGACGGCGATGCCGGCCTTGTGAAGACCGTTCACCATCTGTTTGAACTCGCGGATGCCCTCGCCGTTCTTGCCGGTCGCGTAGGCGCACTCGGGGGCGAAGAAGTGGCTCGTCATGTAGCCCCAGTGGTTCGGGTGGCCGGCGAAGTTGTTGTCGAACTCCTGGCAGGGAAGCAGTTCGACGGCGTTGACGCCGAGGTCCTGGAGGTGGCCGAGCACCTTGTCGGTGCCGAGCCCCTCGAGCATGCCGAGGTAGGTTCCGCGCTTCTCGCCTTCGACTCCGGAAGACGAATGAGCGGTCGTGTCCTTCACGTGCATTTCATAGATAACAATATCTTTTGCGGCAGGCGTTTTGAAACCCTGGTCGGTCCAGGTGAATTTGTGCATCTGAGGCCCCACGACGATGCTCTTCCCGTCGTGATCCACGTTCGCAAACGCGTAGGGATCGGAAATCAGACGCTTGGGATCGAACAGGTGGCCGTCGGTCGTCGGCCCCGTGAGGGTGTAAGCGTAGTAACTCCCCGACAGGTCCTTGTCGATCGTATACCGCCAGACGCCGTCGTCGAACTTCTTCATCGGGTACGCAGTGCCGGTCCTGTCGTCGGCTTTTTTGAACAGAACGACGTTCACCGCCGTCGCCGCCGGGGAATACACCTCGAAACTGGTCTTGCCGTTCACGACCTCGCTGCCAAGCAGGTCCTGGGGAATGGCCGAGCGTGCCCCCCCCGTCCGGGCCGCCGTTCTCGCGGGTCGCTGAGCGCGTTCCGGGGCGACGTTCGAGCGAAACCTGGCGTCTGAGATCAGACCGCGGACTTCATCGAGAGAGGTGCGGTACGCCGGGCTCTCGCTCCGGGCGAGAAAATCGAGACGCTGTTCGAGGAATGCCAGGCCCTGACGGAAGGCTTTCATTTCGGAGGCGTTCGAAGCGCGACCGCCATACTGGCGAAACAGATCGAGGGTTTCCTTCGCGGACTCGGGGGTGTCGACGCCGCGCATCAGACGCTTCAACTGGTCGGCGCTTTCGTTCTCGCGCGCAACGGCGCCGAGGCCGGCCTCACTTTCGGTTCCTTCGGAACGGACCGTGCTCTGCGCGGTATGCGAGTCGCGCGCAAGCCTGTCGAGGGACTGGATCAGCGAAACTGCGTCATCGCCGTACACCATGGCCGACGAGGCCAGCAGACAGGCGGTGAAGAACGACATCCAACGGTTCGAGCGTGGTCTGAAAGACATCTTGAGCGCCCCCTCCGAAAAAAATCTCAGATGATTCGTCAATTATACCGACTTTTCCCCGGGGTCCGGAAGAGGACGCCGGCGAGGGTCTCAGCGGGATTCCCCACCGCGATACTTCGCCGGATCGATTCCGAGGCGTTTTAGCCGGTCGTACAGCGTGCGTCGTGGCAGATCAAGTTCGCGCGCTGCGGCTACGACATTTCCATGGGAATGCCTGAGAGCCTCGACGATCATGGTTCGCTCTGAGTCGTCGAGGCGGGTGTCGATGGGGCCGCATCCCGGCGCCGGAGCCGGCCTCGTGCCACCCGCAGGGAGAAGCAGGTCATCGGGCGTTATCATCCCGTCCTCGTCGATGACGGCGGCGCGTTCGAGCACATTTTTCAATTCCCGGATGTTTCCCGGCCAGTCGAGGCCGCGCAGAAGGGTCAGAGCGTCACGGGAGATGCCGAGTTGTTTCCTGCCATGGGCCGCGGCAATTTCCGACAGCAGGTGGCCGGCGAGGGCCGGGATGTCGTCGGGGCGTTCCCGAAGCGGCGGCAGATGGATCGGGAAGACGTTGATACGGTAGTAGAGATCCGGGCGGAACCGGCCCTGCGCGGCCATTCCCGCGAGATCCTTGTTCGTGGCCGATACGAGACGCACGTCGACTCGAACGGGCTTGACGCCGCCGACGCGCTCGATTTCCTGCTCCTGGAGGACGCGAAGGAGCTTCGCCTGGATTTCCGGGGGGATTTCAGCAACCTCGTCGAGGAACAGGGTGCCGCCCGACGCGACCTCGAACTTGCCGAGTTTTCTCGCATCGGCGCCCGTAAATGCCCCTTTTTCATGGCCAAACAGCTCGGATTCGAGGAGGGTCCCCTGCAGATTGGCGCAGTTTACGGCGACGAAGGGCTTTTCCTTGCGGGAGCTGTTGAGATGGATGGCACGTGCGACGAGCTCTTTTCCCGTGCCGGTCTCACCGGTAATCAGCACCGTCGTCGAAAGGGCGGCGACGCGGCGGATCAGGTCTTTCACGATGCGCATCGCGGGGTTGGAGGCGATGAAGGTTTCGGTGTCGGGGCCACGCGGGGCCGAGAGCCCGGCCAGCCGCGACATGCGGGCGGCGTTTTCGGTAAGCGAGAGGATGTTCTGGAGCTTCGCATCCTCGACCGGCTTGACGAGGAAATCGAACGCGCCTTTCTTCATCGCCTCGACGGCCGTGTCGATCGTGCCGTAGGCCGTCAGGATGACGATGCGGGCATCGGGCCTCATCTCGAGGCCTCGCTTGAGCAAGGTCAGACCGTCGATGCCGGGCATGCGCAGGTCGAGAAGGGTAAGCCCGAACTCCTCGGCTTCGAATGCCGCCAAGCCCATCACGGGATCGGTGCGGTACACCGCCTCGTGCCCGCGGCTCGCAAGCAGTTCGGCGAGGTTTTCCGCCTGCTGCCGGTCATCATCGACGATCAGGATTCGCATGTATCCCAGTGTAGCACACTCGCACAGCACCGATCATCTTCTCGGGCAGGGATTACACATGCATCATTCGCCATCACGGTCTCGTCGCGATGCGTTCTATCGAGTTCTGCAGCATTCCTCCCGGTCGCCCTGGGATTGTCGAAGGGCGAGAGCCTTTCGTGCTTCGACAGGCTCAGCACGAACGGAACCATGAAACAGACTTCCGTCATGCAGGAATCAATGAAGCCGGCACGCCGTGTTGCCGGCCTTGCTTTCACCCGATGGGGAGGGTGACGACGAAGCGGTTGCCGGCGTCGGCGGGTTCGACCCAGGCGCGGCCGCCCATCATGAGGATGAACTGGCGGACGAGGTAGAGGCCGAGTCCGGAGCCGGGAATGTCGGTGCCGCTGTCGCCGCGGTAGAACTTTTCGAAAATCTTCTCGCGGTCCGGAGCGGGAATGATGGGGCCGCAGCTTTCGACGGCGATGCGTATCGCGTCGATTTCCTCTATGATATGAATCCGTATTATACTTTTAGGAATTGCGTATTTCACGGCGTTCACCAGGAGGTTGTCGAGAATGCGCTCGAGGAGATACGGGTCGTGGGAAACGGGCGGCGTCTCGGGGAGATCGAGTTCGACGGAAAGGTCGCGGGCGGCGGCCAGGGGGCGGATGCGCCCGACGGTCATGGTGACGACGGAGGTGATCTGGCCGAGTTCGACGCGGGCGGCGAGGTCTTCCGACTGGAGGCGGGTGAGGTCGAGGGCGTTCTTCGTCATGCGGCCCAGTTCGGCGATCTCGACGGCCATCTCCTCGAACCGCCTGCGGATATCATCGGGCAGGCGTTCTGCCGAGCGTTCGATGAGGTTCACCTGGCCGGTAAGCCGCGCGAGCGGGGTTCGCAGTTCGTGCGACACGAGCGCCAGGAAGGTGCTCTTCAGCGTTCCGAGTTCCTCGAGATTCCTGTTCGCGCGCTCGAGCTCCTGGTTCTTGACCTCCATCTCGTTGAAGACGTCGGCGATCTTGCGCGCGATGAGGACGAACAGCACGAAGGCGGCGCCGGCGAGCACGAGACCGATCGTCCAGACCATTGCGCGCCAGGATTCGAGCCGGGTGTAGAACGAGCGGCGGGTCTGGTAGGCGACGCGCAGTCCCTGATCCGTCGGAACGATCCAGAGGATACCGGGCCCGGGACTCGCGATGCCGGTTTCGATCCCGTATTCGGTTTCTGACGCATAGGTCGAACGGAGATTGAGAAGCGTTTCGGCGTCGAGGGCGGCCGGCCATTCCCCGGCGATACGCCTCAACTCGAGCGTTGCCGTCGAAAGCAGGGAGCATGCGTAGGATTTCTGAGCTGCGAGGCCCCCTTCCAGGGGAAGGTTCCGGAGTGCCGACGCGCGCTGTTCATGGAGGCCTACGCGCATCCGCTCGAGGATCGAGTCGGACGTCCAGAGGATGATCGCAAGCACGGCAGCCGGCAGAAATCCCATGAACAGCATGAGACCGATCTGCCGCACCTGTCCGTTCATCGTCAGGCTTCAGTCGCCTCGGCGGCCTCCGGAGACGGTTCCTGGTCGAGAGTGGAGAGGCCGTCGATGCGGGCAAACCGCCAGGTCAGGAAGACGGTGCCGAGCGCGCAGATCGTGTAGACGGCTGCGATACCGAGATTGTCGGCAAGGGCCCCGGCCGCTGCCATGGCGATCGGGATCAGCGAGAAGCTGAGGACCTCAACGAAGGCGAAGAAGCGCCCTTTCATCTCCGGATCGACCGTGCGCTGGAACAGGGTGAGGACAGCCACGTTGACCGCCGTGAAACACCCGCCGAGCAGGAAAAGACCGACAAGATAGAGGGAAAAAAACGGGTTGTACGCGAAGAAGGCGAACAGCAGGCCCGACATCCCCAGAACCCTTACGAGCAGGATGGATGTCCGCATGCCCGCGAACAGCCGTACGAAGGCAAGACCGGTCACCACGGAGCCGAGCGCGAGAACGCCTTCGCTGAAACCGAGTTCGAACGCGTCGAGGGCGAAGACGTTTCTGATCGAAAGCGGCAGGAGAACGACGATCGGCACGGCAAACAGGTTCAGGCCGCCGAAACCGATCAGGATGTCACGCAAGACGCGATTGTCGCGAACGTAGCGGAAACCGGCGGCGAGCTGGGCAAGCACGCCCTCCTGCCCTGACTGCGCGGCCCTCGGGGCCATTCTCATGACGACGACGCAGATCGAGGAGAGAACCAGGCAACCGGCATGCGCGACGAACGCCTCGGCCACCGACCAGCGGGCGATGATCGCGCCCCCGATGGCGGGCCCCGCCAGCTTTGATATATCTCTTACTATTGTATGAAGCGCCATCGCCTCCTCGATCTTTTCCGGCGGAACGACGCGCGGAATGACCGTGAGGGTCGTCGGGCTGTGAAAGACGCCGGCGGCGGCGAGCGTGCCGCACATGGCCAGCAGGAGCGGTATCGACAAGTGGTCCTGCCAGGCCGTCACGGCAACGGCGCCGACGAGGCAGGCGCGAAACAGATCGGCGCCGATCAGCAGGAGTTTGGCCGGGAGCCTGTCGGCGAGCGTTCCGGCGAACGGCCCGATCAGCACGGCGGGCAGGAAGCTGACGCTCATGATGAAGCCGACCGTCGTTCCCGAGCCGGTTTTGCTGATGACCCACCAGATCATCGCCGTCTGCATGATGCCCTCGCCGATGAAAGAGACGAGTTGGGCAAGCCACAACAGGCCGAAATTTCGCTGCTTTGTCAGAATCTCGAGAACCATTATTCCTCATTATGTCCGATCATTCCCGCAAACACAACCCCGGGGAGAAGGATTTCAGGCTTGAGACGAAAAGAGCCGGTTATCCGCAGATGCCGCAGATTGGACAGATGAACGAAGGACGGACCTGGATAGACACAGCAGAAAGAACCCCCTCAGAACGAGACAGCCCCCCGGAAGCCGGGAGGCTGTCGCCGATGAATTCGTTTTCGGTCAGTCGACACTGAGGTGGATGACGGTGCCTCCGTCGTCCTGGCCTTCGACCTTGATAACTTTCAGGACTCCGGACTTGGCGGTCTTGAACCGCTCCTGCAACATGAGCAGGTCTTTATCGTAGTTCTTGGGATTGACGCCGAACATGACCAACTCGGTCGAGAAGCGCTGGACCATGCGGCGGACATCCTCGATGTCGCTCGCCGTGAGGTTGCATTTCCGTATGACGCGGGTGACGTTGGGCGACTGGGCGATTTCTATGATCGAGCGGGCCATCTCCTCGACGAGCCGCACCCCGATATACTTGTCCATCGGTCGAAGCTTCGCATTGTTCCGCGACGTGTAGGTTTTCAGCCACCCCTTTTCGTTGATGGTATCGATGATGGTCAGCAGTTCATCGTTTTTTTCGATCTTGGGCGAGGGGTTGGCATTCCACTGGATGAGGCTCCGCGCCGACGACAGCTTGAGCTTCTCCTTCGGCTTCGTCACCGGCTCGGTATTCGGAGGAATCCGAAGCGACAGCGTCACCGACTTGTCGGCGGCGGCCCGTTCCGGCACGGGAATCGTGATGGTGGAATCGGCATTGACGGAATACGAGAACATTCCGGCCAGGATGCCGACCACGCCGAACGGGACGAGCAGCTTCAAGCCGGGAAAAAAGCCTTTCATGGAAAACCTCCGTTGTCCGTCGATAAGGACTGCGCTCACCCTCATCGGCAGGAATCGGGGTTTCCTTTATACGGGAAGCTCGAGGAGGTCGTTGGGAGTGGCCGTGAGCCGTTCGGGAACGTCGTCGACCCGGTAGACGTCCTCTATCCGCACGCCGCCCCACCCGGGCAGGTAGATGCCGGGTTCGACCGTCAGCACCATGCCGGTTTTGATCGTGTCGTTGCACTTCGTTGAAAAGGCCGGCATCTCGTGGATATCGAGGCCGAGCGAGTGGCCGAGCCCGTGGCCGAAATGATCCCCGTATCCCTTCGATGCAATATGGTCGCGGGCGAGCTTGTCGACGTCGAAGCCGGTCACGCCGGGCCTGATGCCGGCGATGGCGCGCTTCTGGGCTTCGAGAACGATGCCGTAGACCTCGCGGAATTTTTTATCGGCCTTGCCGACGAAGACGGTGCGGGTCATGTCGGAGTGGTAGCCGTTCCAGATCGCGCCGAAATCGATCTTCACCATCTCGCCGGCTTTGATCTTCCGGTCGGTCGGGTGGGCGTGCGGACAGGAGGAGCGTTCGCCGGATGCGATGATCGTCGCGAAGCTGGGGCCTTCCGAGCCTTCCATCCGCATGATGTATTCGAGGCGGGCGGCGATCTCGGTTTCGCGCTTTCCCGGCTTGATGAACCGCAGAAGTTTTTTGAAGCTGCGATCCGAGATGGAAAACGCCTTGCGGAGTTCCTTCAGTTCCTCATCTCCCTTGACCTGGCGGACGCCCTCGATGATGCCCTTCGTCGTGGTCAGTTTTCCCTTGAACTTGTCCCGGAAGGTTTCGTATGTGGCGAGCGTCAGGGTCGATTCGACGCCGAGGCCGGCGACACGGGATTTTTCGAGGTATTCGAGCACGGCCTCGCTGGAAGAGGTCTTGAAGACGACGATCTCGGCAGAGCGGCCGACTTCGTTTTCCGACTGTTCCTGATATCGGAAATCGGTGAAGAACAGGGATTTTTTGCGTTCGAGGAGGAGAACGCCCGAAGAGCCCGTGAAGCCCGTCAGATACCGGACATTCGACAAATTCGTCACCAACATCGCGTCGATCTGGGCGGGGAACGCCTCAACGACGGCCTGCTGCCGTTCGAGACAGGGATTTTTTTTCATCGCTTCTTCTCCTTGAGCAGATCTTCTCTGACGGGCAGGGCCACCCTACCCTTTTCGTTTTCCCGCATGAATCTGGGATGACCTTCCTCCCGTGCGCGCGGAGCGGCACGGGACGGCGTTGAACGGGCTGTCGGCAAGCACCTTCGATACGTCGGAGGCTGGGGAAATGACGGTCATGGCCATTTTCTTCCGGTCGAGCAGTTCCACGGCCGCTTTCCTGATGTCGTCCTGGGTGACGGCGAGGTAGGGGCGGATCGCCTCTTCCGGGGTCTGGGGCTCGATACCGTAGAGGAACCCGGTCGCCAGGCGGTTCATGCGGTTCGTCGTGCTCTCGAGGGCGATCAGGGTGTTTCCCTTGAGCTGCTGCTTCGCCTCTTCGAGCTCGATCTTCGAGAGGCCCTTCAAGGCGAGCCGCTCGATCTCGGTGCTGATGAGTTCGAGCACCTTGGGAAGCTGGTCCGGCGAGGTGCCGGCGTAAATGCTGAAGATTCCGGTGTCTCTGAACGAGGTGTGGTAGGAATACACCGAGTACGCGAGCCCACGCTTCTCGCGGATTTCCTGGAACAGACGGCTGCTCATCCCTCCGCCGAACGCGGCGTTCATCAGGGTTACCGCGTATCTCGACTCGTCGCTGTATGAAACCCCGGGGGTGCCGATCGCCACATGGACCTGCTCGATGTTCTTCCGGAAGACGGTTGCAGCGCTGTCGGGCTTCGGCGCGGTCTTCCGATGGGCGAGGGAGCCGGGGCGGAGATCGCCGAGGTGCTTCTCGAGCAGGCCGACGAACTCGCCCGTATCGATGTTGCCTGCCGCGCACACGACGAGGTTGCCGGACACATATTGTTTGCGATATACATCGATCACTTCTTCACGCGGCATCGCTCCGACCGTGGCGCTCGTTCCGAGGATCGGCCGGCCGATCGGGGCGTCGGGCCAGAGGGTCTGTCCGAGAAGTTCGTGGATGATCTCGTCGGGGGAATCCTCGTACATCTTGATTTCTTCGAGGATGACCCTTCGCTCGCGCTCGTATTCGTCGGCATCGAAGGCCGAGTTGCGCACCATGTCGGCCAGAACCTCGACCGCGGTGGGAAGTTCGTCGCGTACGACCCGAGCGTAATAGCAGCAGTAATCCTTCGCCGTGAACGCGTTCAGATACCCGCCGATCCGGTCGAAGGCCCGGGCGATATCCTTCGGGGAGCGTTTCCCGGTTCCCTTGAACATCATGTGTTCGATGAAATGGGAGACGCCGAGCAGCCGGGGGTCCTCGTAGAGAACGCCGCTGCGGAAAAACATCCCGATCGATACGCTCTGGACCGTCGAGAAGGTCTCGGCAACGACCTTCACGCCGTTGTCCAGCCGCGTCTTGAAAAAAGGCGTTCCGCTCATGATTCACTGTTCTCCCGGCCCGGTTTCGTCGGATGTATACCGAGCGTTATACTGTCCGGCGCCGGAGCGGCATCGGCCGGAGCTTCGGCAGGGGCAGCCACGGGAGGCCGTTCCGGCGCGAGACCACCGTCGCCAGGCCCGGCATCGGCATCGGCGGACGTGGGCGCCTGGTCGTCCGCGAGGGAGCGTTCGCCATCCATCTCGGCGGTGACGTCGCGGCTTTCGGCCGGGGGCAAATCGCCCGGCAGATCGGCTTCGGGAAGCGAAAGCTCTTTGAGACTCCTGATGCCGAAGTAGTAGAGAAAGTCCTGCGTCGTCGAGTAAAGGCGGGGCCTGCCGAGAACCGGTTTTTCCCCCGACACGAAGATCAGCTTCTTCTCGAGAAGGGTGGCGACGACTCCGTCGCAGTTGACGCCGCGAATCGCCTCGATCTCGGCGCGCGTGATCGGCTGTTTGAATGCGATGACGGCCAGCGTTTCGAGCGCAGGCAGGGAGAGACTGACGAGCTTCTGGCCCTCGAGGCGCTGGATGAACGGGCTGATGAAGGCCTTCGTGGCGAGCTGAACACCCTGCTCGGTAATGATGACCTGGAGCCCCGACGAGGGGCTCTCGTCGAGGTGCAGCCTGAACTCGTTCAGAAGCTGCTCGGTCTCGGAGAACGGCAGTTCGAGGATCTCGGCGATGCGCTGGGTGGGAATGGGCGCGTGATGGACGAAGAGAAGTCCCTGCAACGCGGCGAGCAGGGTATCGCGATCCGGCCGCGGACCGGTCGGCAGGGGAAGCTGCTGCGGCTGGGCGGAGGGGTGCTGTGTCAGTTCATTGTCGGCGTTCATGCGTGTCTTGCAGTCTCGTTTCTGTCTTCAGCCGACGGCGGCCTCTTCGACGGAGTCTGCGGCCGATACCGGCCTGATCGTGATGGGCGAGAAGTTGTCGGCCTGGGCGATGTCGCACTCGCCAAGCTTGAACATCTCGAGGATGGCCATGAAGGAAAGAACGACGTCGTAGCGGTCCTTGCGGCCGCGGACGAGCTCGTTGAACGGAATTTCCCGCCGGTGGCGCAGATCGTTGAGGACCCGGCGGATCTCGTCGATTCGCGCCTCGAGGCCGATGCGGTCGACGACGACGCGATGGATCGGCGGATTCAGGCGCCGGCGGACCAGCCCCTCATACAGCGCGCGCAGATCGAACGCAGAGAGATTGATCTGGAGGATCTGCTCGGGCTGGAGTTCGTAACTGCCCGCCCGGGTGTAGATGCGCGAGTTTTTCCGCTCCATCTCCCGCAGATCGAGGGCCATGAGTTTGAAACGGCGATACTCGACGAGTTTGTCGACGAGCTCGCGACGGGCGTCTTCCTCGTAGGGAGCGGCATCGAGGTCCTCGTCGCCGGTCTCGATCTCGCCGGCCTGGGGCTTGTCGCGCGGAAGGAGCATGCGCGATTTGATCTCGAGCAGGGTCGCCGCCATGACGAGAAAGCCCGAGGCCACTTCCATGTCGAGAATCTCCATCATGTGAAGGTAGTCGAGATATTGGGCCGTAATGGTTGAGATCGGAATATCGTAGATGTTGACCTTCTGCTCTTCGATCAGGTGATACAACAGATCGAAGGGGCCCTCGAAGGCCGGGAGACGTACCTGGTATGCGCTCATCGACGTTCCGTCCCCCTCAGGAGATGAAGCCCATCGCCCGGCGGACCTCGTTCATGGTCGCCTCTGCGGTCTCGCGGGCCTTCGCCTCGCCCGCGGCCAGGACGTCCCGGACCAGGTCCGGCCGGCTCTCGATCCCGGCGCGCTTTTCGCGGATCGTGCCGAGGACGCCCTCGAGACGCTCGAACAGGATGTTCTTGCAGTCGCGGCATCCGATGCCCGCCGTCCGGCAGCCGTTCGCGATCTCGTCGAGCCTGTCCTTCGTATATATTTTATGATATGCATAAACCGTGCACACGTCGGGATTGCCTGGATCGTTCCGGCGGACGCGCTGCGGATCGGTGATCATGACGTGGATCTTCTGCTTGAGGGTTTCGGGCGTCTCGCGGAGCTCGATCGAGTTGTTGTACGATTTGCTCATCTTGCGGTTGTCGATGCCCAGCAGGACGGGGATATCAGACAGCACCTCGGCCGGCTCGGGAAAGATGTCGCCGAACACGCCGTTGAACCGGCGGACGATCTCGCGGGTGAGCTCGAGATGCGGCAACTGGTCTCGACCCACCGGCACCGCTTCCGCTTTATAGCAGATGATATCGGCCGTCATCAGGACGGGATACATCAGCTTTCCGAGCGAGGTGCCATCGCGGCTCGCCTCGTCGCGAACCTGGTCTTTGAAGGTGGGGCACCGCTCGAGCCAACCGAGCGGGGTGTACATGCTGAGGATCGTGTTCAGCTCGGCATGCTGGGGCATGGCCGACTGGCGGAAGATGACGGACTTCTCGGGGTCGATGCCGACGCTCATGAAATCGACGACCATATCGGTGATGTATCGGGGCAGTTCGTCGATCTTCAGGCGATCCGTGAACGCATGCCAGACGGCGGCGAAAAAGTAGCAGTCATACTGGTCCTGGAGTTTCACCCACGTCCGGAGGGTGCCCTCGAGGTGGCCGAGATGCAGGGAACCGGTGGTCCGCATGCCGCTGACAAGTCGTTTCTTCGCCATGATACGAGTTCAACTCCGTTGTGTCATATATAATGCTATATAATATTATTCGAGACTTCTGATGGCGTCTTCCGCCGCCTCGCGCGTTTCAGGGTCGGGATCGAGGATCAGGACGCGGCGCCAGTGGTCGATCGCCTGCGTGCGCTCGTCGAGCTTGTACCAGGCGACGCCGATATTGAATTCGGCCTCGTAATACTTCGGGTCGAGCTCGATCGCCTTTTCCCACCATTTCAGGGCGCCGCGCCAGTCTTCGCGTTTCTCCCGGATGTTGCCGAGGGTGAAGAAAAGCGTGCTGTCCTGGAATCCACGCGCGTAAAGATCGGTGAGAAGCCTGTCGGCCCGATCGTACTGGCGGTCGAAATACCAACACCTGGCAAGGAACAGCAGGTCCTTGTTGCCGAGACTGCCGCGCTCGGCATACGGTTCGAGCATCTTCTGCGCCAGGCCGTATTGCGAGAGTTCGAAGGCCTGGCGGGCGAGTTCCAGCGCGTCTTCCTTCTCGAGCCGCGACGTATCGCCTATTCGGGCGATCGCGTCGCCGGCCCCCTCCGTATCGCCAAGGCGGCGCCTGACCATCGCCTGCAGGAGGGAGATTCTCGGTTCGCCCGGGAAGGCGACGACCGCCTTCTCGATGAGGCTTCGCGCGGCTTCGAGCCGCTCGGCCTCGATCAGGAATTTCACGAGCTTCACGGTCCCGTCGATGGGCGGAAGAGACGACGCGCTCTGTTCCATCAGTTTGCCGAGATCCGGGTCGCACAGAACGGCGAGCTCGGAAACTTGTTCGTTTTTCATCACAAGACGGGGAGCGGCGACGTCGGCGGCATCGACCGTGAAACACAACGTTCCGCGGCTCTGCGTTCCCGGGCTCATATCGAACGGCCTGGCGAGACAGTCGGGATTTTCCATGGCGGCGGGGGAATAGGTTCCGCTCATCCTCAGGGTATAGTCCTTGAGCGGATCGACCGCAAACGAACGGGTTCCGGTGTTCACGAAGGTAAGCTGGATTTCGACCTTGTCCTGCTTCGCCCCGGTACCGAGGCCGCCGGTGAACGGCGTACGCCGAAACTCGTTCACGCAGACGACGATCCCGTCGGGGCCGATGACGTCTTCACCCTGCAGGAACAGGGCGGCCGCAGCGGCGGCGGGAAAGAGGCCGCACGAGCTCAGGAGTACGAGGGCAGCCGGGACAAAGGTTCGAAAAGCCGATCGTAACGACATGGCGTTCATGGTAGCACATTCCTGGCCGCCATGAAATAGAGCGAGGAATGAAAATTCAGAGCGCTCCGGCCACCCGATTCCAGTCCGGCGTATTTGCCTGCGGGAGTTCGAAACCGGGCCTAGCGAGAAGGAGCAGAAAATCGTAATCATTTCTGCCCGTATCGACGGCTTTTATTCTCAGGACGGATCTCGGGAACCGCGTGGCGAAGACCTCACGAAGCCGGCCGGCGACGTGTTCGTCGTGCCAGAGTGGCGGAAGATCGTCTCCCGACCAGGTGACGGCGACATACGCGGCTTTTCCGGCCTTGGAGAGCATCGCCGAAGCATCGCATCCCGTCTTCCAGTCGTAGATCCACCCCTTCCTGGCCCTGTCGATTTCGTCCTTTGCGGCCTGCAGATCGGCATTTCCGCGGCACCAGGCGTGAAACATCACGTCGTGATCGCTTTCGAGCCGCTTTCTGCCGCAGAATGTCAGCGGAATGACGTAGAGGTCTGCCTCGACCTCGTCTCCGAGTTCGTCGATCGGCATGTTCAGGCAGAAGATTTTTTCGGCCGCGCTGACAAGCTGGCTCTCGCAGCGGCGGATCATCATATCGAGGAGCTCGTCCGGCGGGACCGACGGGGCGACGCCCGACGCCGCCATCGTGATCCAGGCGGCGATGACGTTGTAGATGCCGGCTTGGAACAACTCGCTCTGCGTCGCCTTTGAAATTTCGAACGCCGCCTCGCGCCAATAGTGCAGGTAATCGAGTTGCTGGGCATCGAACAGCCTGTGCTGCCACGACAGGAAGGGGTTCGTCTCTTTCCTGAACGGCTTGTCGAGGGTCCGAATGAACTTGCGCCGGTTCGGCTCGGTCAGCTTTTCGAAGCCGTTCGCGAGGAGGGCGCGAAGGATGACGGCCCGGCTTTCCACGGGATCGTTGACGTACATCCTGATGCCGAGGCGCTTGAACCACAGAAGCGAGTGCGGCCGCGGTGAGATCGGCAGGAAGATGGATTTCACGGCGTCCGGGGGGAGGGATTCGAGGATCCAGGAGGGCTGGAAACGGATCACGGCCGCCCCTCCGGCGCCGACGAGGCGGCCGAGCAGACGGCTTCGCGGGCACGCACGACGACGGGATCGAAATGAAGCCCCGACTGGATGCCGAGCTCGACCCGGATCTGTTCGGGATTGAGGGCTTTGCGATACGACCTCGCCACCTTCATCGAGGCGGCGGCGTCGACGACCGCGAGGATTCGCGCCGCAAGAGGGATCTCATCGCCCACAAGGTGGTCGGGATACCCGCTACCGTCCCATTTTTCATGGTGCCAGCGAATGATGCTCGGAACGTCCTCCGTCACCGGCACGTGGCGGCGCAGAGCAAGTTCGCCGAGAAGCGGGTGGGTTTTCACGAGAAACCATTCGTCGGCGTTCAGCGCTCGAGGCTGCTTGACGATTTCGCGCGGGATGTTCGCCATGCCGCAATCGTGAAGGAGACACGCGATATGAAGGGAGGCGATCGTCCGCTCGTCGAGTTTCAAGTGCCTGGCGATCGCCCGAGCCTCGCGCGCCATGTCCGTCGCGTGCGGTTCCGCGTATCCCTCGACCGAATCGATGATGCCGGATATGCCGGCTAGAAAGGTCAGGTCTGGAATCTGCTGCATCTGCAGGCGCTCCTGCAGATCGAAATACCGCCACGCAAGCCAGGTGCATGCGACGGCGAGGGCGAGATTGAGGATGTAGATCGCCATTTGAAGAGATCAGAAGCCGAAGTTGGCTCCCAGGGAATACCTGCTTTCGGTGTTGAGATTGTCCGGAGCAAGATACCCGAAATCGATCGCGAGCGCATCACTCAAGTGATGTCGAAGCCCAATGAGAAAATCGTTGCCGGCGTAGTCCATGATCAGCTGGGTCTCGGGATCGAGATTGAGATTTGCCCCGAGAACGAAGAACAGCGGGTCAACAGGCGAGAACTTGTCCGGATACCTGCCGAAATGGGCGTATTTTTCGGTGCCCTCCATGGCCAGGTTCGCCCCGAGCCCAACCACGACGCGGTTTCCCGGCAAGCCCGTCAGCACCATCACCGAATCTTTCCAACCGTCGGTCGTGTCGATCACGGCGGCGGCGGCAACGTTTGGGCGGAGTTTATATTTGGCCGCAAACACCGGGTCGAACTGGCTCTTTCCCGAGCCCGTGACGAACCGCTTCATGACAGCGATTTCGGTGTCGTCGGAAAACGCGAACACGCCTTTGAGCGAGCCGACGCGGTCGACGCCGTCGCCCCCGTTGATATGCGCCGCCGCCCTCGCCCCGCCCGGTGGCAGGACATCGAGGCCCGGAACGAGCATGGTGCCCGAAAGGCCGCACAGGGTCGCATCGTCGGCCTGCTGCGCCGCCACGGGCGACGCGGGCATCGCAAATAACGCGGCGGCCAGCGCAAAGCCGGCCGCCTTCGATACGAACGAGCGAATGATGTTCGATGAGCTAATCGCTTTCAAGCTGGTTCAACCTTTCCCGAACTTTGTCAGCCTCAGCATGATCGGGAAATCGCTTCAGGAACTCAGAGTACTGTTTCTTGGCTTCATCATTGTCTTTCAGCTGAGTCCGGTACAGATCTCCCTTGCGCATCAAGGCCTCAGCCGATACATCGGCATCCGGGTATCGTTCCGTGAGCCTGTCGTAATAATCGATCGCCTTACGGGCCCCCTCGTCGTTCTTGCGATATCTCACGGTGCCATCGACAACGCGTGTCTTGTAGTCGGTGAGGTTCTCCTCGTAGATGCGGCCGAGCTTGAAGAGGCTCTGATCAGCGTTCGGAGCGTCCGGAAACTTCTGCATCATTTCTTCGAGGGTGGCGGCGGCGTTCTTGTAATCCTTCTGCTTTTCGTCCATCATGCTCGCCATCAGCCTGTAGGCATCGCGAGCCAGATCGGAGTTCGGGGAATCTGCGATGACCTTCCGATAGGCCTCGATCGCTTTCGCGTAGTCTCCCTGTTTTGCATGCATGGCGGCGAGGTCCATGTTGGCCTGAGCGCTCTGGGCTTCCGACTGTGCGGCTTCGGCGATGTTTTCCTGCGCCTCGATCGCCGCGACGCTCTGGCCGGTGCCAGGAGCGAGGGCCTTCATCCGCTTCTGGGCCTCCCGGAAAAAGGAGCTGTACGGGTGTTTTTCGACGAGTTCGCGGTACATTCGCGCCGCATCCTCGAATTTTCCGGTGCGCTCGTAGGAGAAAGCGAGGTGGTAGACGACTTTGTCGATCGACATGAAGTTCGGGTATTCGGATAAAACGCGCGCATACGCATCGATGGCCTTCGGATAATCATTCAGGCGCTCCTCGTAGACCCTGCCGAGATCGTACAGAATCCGGGGCGAGTCCGGCCCCTTCACACCGCCGGCCTTGACGCCCTCCGACATGTTCGTCGCGGCGTCGAGGAAATGACCGAGCGCCTGCGACATCTCATTCTCGGCCTGGCGCATCCGGATCGTTCCGATTTCGACACGGGCGGCGGCCGCGAGTTCGGGGTTTGAAAAAAGGTTCTGGAGGGCACCGATCGCACCGTCGAAATTGGACTGGGCAAGAAGTTGCTGCGCCTGCTGGTATTCTCCGGTCATCTGGATTGCGGCGTTCTGGCCGGCGGCCGGGGCTCCCCCCCCTGCGCTCCAGAGCGAGCAGGCTGAGATCAGCACGGCGACGACCGCGTCGCGACGGATTCGAACGGGAAAGGAGAGAATCATGGGCGACCTCCGTTATTCAGGCGTTCCAAGTGCATCAGACAATCGACGAATTCGAGTGTTCCGCAGGCGATTATACGTGTGATCCCGCGAGATTGACAAGGGTTCCCGGCTCTGTTAGGTTTTTCAGACGGGCTCATATTCACCGAATTTCTTTCTGAAAGGGCTCATCGTGCCAGGAACAAATGCCGATATACCGAACGGCGGAGTTACTCATCGGGTTGAAACTCCCGGCTTGATCTTCGATCTGCTACCGATCGAAAAGGTCGCACCCAACCCGAAGCAGCCCCGCAAGATCTTTGACCGCACCACCCTTGAAGAGCTTGCCCAGTCGATCCGTGCGAACGGCGTTCTCCAGCCGATTCTCGTCAGACGCTGGGGCGACGGGTATCAGATCATCTCCGGCGAGCGGCGGTATCAGGCCTGCAAGATCGCCGGCCTGACGCAGATTCCCGCCGTCCTCCGCGACATGAACGAACAGCAGACCCTCCTTGCTGGCCTGATCGAAAACATCCAGCGGGAAGACCTGAATCCCGTAGAAGAGGCGGCGACGCTCCGGCAGATTATCCTGGAGTTCGGGTTGACGCACGACGAACTGGCCCGGCGGCTCGGAAGAAGCCGTTCCGCCCTCACGAACCGCCTGCGGCTGCTCTCGCTCCCGGGTCACGTCCAGCAACTCATCGCGAGCGGAAAGATCTCCGCCGGCCACGCCAAGATGCTGGCAGGGCTCCGCGATCACAGCGAGGTCCAGGCCTGGGTCGACCGGATTCTTACCAAGAGCCTCTCGGTATACGAAACGGAAAAGGAACTGGCCGATGCGAAGCCGTCCGGAAACGGGCACCCGGGAAACAGGTCTCGAGCTTCGGCACCCCGGAAGCAGGCCGGCGATATCCATGTCCGCCAGGTCGAATCACGCATCCAGGAACTGCTCGGCGCCAAGGTACACATCCGGCAGGGCCGCGCCAAAAGCCGGATCGAGATAGAATTCTATAGCAATGAAGATTTGGAACGAGTCGTAGACATGCTGCTGACCCTTCGCCAGTAACGGCGAGGAGAGGGCGGCGAAACCCTGAACTTCGACCGTAAGAAGGGAAACGAGTTCGGTGTATATAAAATTCTGGGGTGTCAGAGGATCCGTTCCCGTTCCCGGGAAAGATACGATCCGCTATGGCGGAAACACGACCTGTATTGAGATTCGCACGAATGAAGGCCAGCTGATCATCGTCGATGCCGGGACGGGCATCCGTCTTCTCGGTCTCGAGCTTCTCAAGGGTGATTTCGGCAAGGGGAAGGGCGTCGCGCACATTCTCTTCACCCACTCCCACTGGGATCACATCCAAGGTTTTCCCTTCTTTCCGCCCGCGTATATCGGCTCGCGCGACGCGTCCGGCGCCCGCGTCGACGGCTCATGCAACACGCTTCATCTGTACGGCGCATCGGACGTCGACGATCGCCTCGAAGCGACGCTGCGCGGCCAGATGGAACACTTCTACTTCCCGGTCGATCTCAACACCCTGAGCGCCAAACTCACCTTCAATCCCATGCAGGGAAAGCCGATCGATATCGGCGCGGCGCAGATTTCATCCCGCCGTCTCATTCACCCGAACGGCGTGCTCGGGTATCGCATCCAGGACGGCGACAGCAGCGTCGTCGTGGCGACGGACTGCGAACATCCGTCGGACGGCTCGATCGATGCGAATCTTCTCGAACTTGCCACCGGAGCCGACCTCCTGATTTACGACGCACAATATACCCCCGAGGAATACAACCCCGCGGCCCACGGAAGCCGCGGCCCGAGCAAAATCGGCTGGGGTCATTCGACGATGGTCGAAGGCGCGAAGCTCGCAAAGACCGCCGGCGTGAAGCACTTGGTTCTCACTCATCACGATCCCCTTCACAACGATGTCGCGATCGATGCGATCGAGAAGCGTGCCAAATCCGAGTTTCCGTCTTCCCAGGCGGCGTTTGAGGGGCTCGTCATTCAGATCTGATTCTTCCCGGTACCCCCTGTTTCACGACGAACCGGGGTGTGCTACTATTGGGGCGACATGGGCAGCACCCCGTTCCTCACACCCGTTTTCCTTTTCGGCTCGATTCGCGGCGGTTCAGGCAAATCGAGCATCGTCGCCCATCTCTCGGTTTACCTCCAGTCGAAAAGCCGACGAGTCGCGGTCATCGACGCCAATGCCCCGTTTCCGAACCTTTTCCGCAGCGTTCTCCCCCGTTCCGTCTCACTCGAATGCTACACTGACCTGACGGACCTGGTGGTCGAGGGGTCGTCGCGGTTCAGACGCACATTCGTTTTCACCGCCACGGACAAGATTTCGTATTTTCCCGCGTTCAAGCTGAAAGACCCGGTGCGCCTGCTGTCGGATGCTTCCCTCCGCGACTTTTTCCTCCAGCTCCGATCGCACTTCGACGTCGTGCTGATCAACCTGCCGCCCGGCTGCGACAATTTCGTCGTCGCCGAGACATTCCTGCAGAGACGCGGGAACGATGCGGGGGCACCGGCCGCCGTCCTGGTCACGACGACCGACGTGCGAAGCCTGGCGTTGCTGGACTCGATGCTCAGGTCCCGGCCGGCGTTGTTTCATTTCGCGCGCGAACGGCTCATGTTCGTCTACAACATGCTTCCGCGCGGCATCGAAGATACGACGATCGAACGGGCGCGCCTCAACTGGAACGAGACCCGGCGGTTGTTCCGGCTTCCGATCTCTCTCGGCATATCGATGATCGACGAGTTCGAGGCGCAGGCGAAAGCCGCCTTGCCCCTCGTCACCCAGGAATCCTCGCTCATCCGGCAGACGATGGCGACCCTGTCAAGAACGCTGTCGGACGTCGCGGAGGGCCAATGGCAAGGAGATCCCCCCAAAGGGGAGGCCGACGAGTTCGCCCCCTGTCTCGACAGCTTTCTCCTCGAGCGGCTGAACCGGCACATCGAGCCCCTGCAGAACATTCTCGCCCGCCGTCTCTGCACGCACGGAGCTATTATATCATCTTTTATAGAATCAAGCGCATCCGCCTACCGCTTTCGTCTTCGCCTTTCCGGCATCGGCCGCCGAAGCCTCCCGCCGATCCTCGACCTCCACTTCCCGGCCTTCAAGACCGAGCGCGGCGGAAGAATCCCTCCACGATTCACCCTCGATCCCGAATTCGCGCCGCCGCCGGAGTCCGCTCTCGAGCAGGAGGAACGGCCGTCCATTTCCGCGAAACCGCTGTATCATTTCGACGACCGGTTCGCTTCGAGATGCCGGTTCGATATCTTTTCAGAAACTTCTTTTTCCTGGCTCGACGCCATGTCGGACAGGAACCCTGAATGGCGGGGCTACATCGCGCCCTCGGATCTTCCATCCCTTACCCGGCTTCTCGGGTTTCAGAAGAATCTGCGGAAGCAGGATGCGTTTCTCTTCCAGCGCATCGAGTTCGCTCCGGAGATCAGGCCCTCGCTGATCTCGACGGAGTTCAACCTCTGCACGTCGTTTTCCTGCCGCGCAGCTTTTCCATGGCTGTTTGACGACCGTCTCCGCGCCGCTCCGGCGAGCGTCGGCCACGTCGCGCTCGACATCCCCTCGCGCGAGGCTCTCTCCGTCCCCGCCGGGCCGGATGCGTATCTCGAACTTCCGGGGTTCGTTCGAACGAACCTGGCGCTCATCGCCAGCATCGTCCCGAAGTCCGAAGACGAGGACCGCGTCACCCGCCAGATACGCGCCGGTATTCACCCGCGCCGAGAGCTGGCCCCCTCCGCCCCCCCGCAACCGCGCTCGTATCCGCCCGAAACGCGGGCATGTGCGACTCCGGAGCTCACCCCGTTCGAAGCCCGGCGGTCCTCCTTCGCTCTCAGACTTGGCGTTCTGCTGGCCGACTTCTCGGCCCTCCCTCACGACACCTCCTTCCTGACCGACGAGATCTGCGCCGGGTTCGAGAAATTCCAGACCGACGCGGCTTTCCAGATACGCCTTCGCCGCCGGAAACGCCTTGCCTTTCCGTCGACGTCTCCGCTGCCGGGCGAACTCGCCCTCGGATCGATCCCGACTCCGTCCCGCAACCTCCCGATCGCTCCCGGCCTCGGCCTTTCCCTGCCCCAAACCTTCGGAATAGATTCCGACTCGATCCACGCGCGCGATTCGGCACCTCTCCCGGAATTCATCGGCCGCCTCTTTTTCGAACCATCGCTCCAACGCGCCGTTCCAATCCCCCCCCCTCCATTCCGCCTGCCACGCCGCTTCGGCATGGCCCCCTTCCTGATCGAACTGACTCTGCCGCGGATCGCCTGGGGAGACCTTCCCTACCGGGTCGCGGTTCAGGAGACCTCTTCCCGCCCCTCTCCGGCTTCGCTGGATTTCGCCGCCGGCCTCGAAATATACGATTATCTATTCAAACAAGGCATTTCCGGCATATCCCTGCTGAAGAGGCCTCCCAGCATTTCCGTGTTTTTCAAGCCGATGACCTGGTCGTTCAGGAACCTCGAGTATGCTCCCGTCACGCGCCGCCCGTTCGACACCCGGAGCGTTTTCCCGGCTGCCTGGAGCCCGGGGAAAATCGCGCAGTATGCCGGTTTCCAGAGGCTCCAGTCCGGCTCATTCGCCGTCATCGACGTCGACTGCACCGACCACGTGAAACTGCTCAGGCTGCCTTTCCTCCAGCTTCTGGCGCCTTCCGCCCCCACGAACGCCGCATCATGGGTGTACGGAACCGTCGATGTCGCCCCCGTCCGCGATCCGGCCGTTCCTTCGGAATGCGAGTTCTGGAACCTCTACGAGCCGGACAACCAGTTTCCCCTTCCGGATTTCGGAAAGCGCCCGGGTCTCGTCTCGTCGGGGCCCATCGTCAGCACCGCAATGCCGCCCCTCTCCACCCCAAACCCAGGGCTATGCATATTCGCGTTCGACATCCGCGAGTTCGCCCCTCCCGGGTATCAGCCTCCGGAAACCGCCATCAGCATTCTTTCGGAACCCTACACGATCCTCACGACCCTCCCCTCCTGCCTCGAACCGGTTTCCCCGCGTCGACCACTCTCCATCGGCGAGCGCTGGCTCCTCGTCCGGGCGGCGGCGTGGAACGATTCCGCAACGCGCATCCGGCTTCTCGAGCACATGCCGGCCCGATTGAAGTCCCCCACGCTCGACATCATCAAGCCGTATTCGCGGCCGGCTCTCCCTCTGCCGCCGGTCAGCCCCGAGCCGACCTGCGCCCAGCCTCCCATGCCCCCCAGAACGGATTTTCGGAAGCCATACAGGCACCCCGACCCCGCGATTCTTTTCACGCCTGCTTCGCCGGGCCCGCTCCTCAAGAAAGTGTTCCCGCTCGAACTCCTGGCACGACGTTCGAAACTCCCCTACTCGATGGTATCCGGAATCGACATGCTGTATGCCTGTCTCATGGATCGCGCCCGAAGATCCCTGTATGGGCCGATCGAGCACAGGCAAACAAAAATCGTCCAACCGCCCCGATTCTGGCGCGACACGCTCGCCGTCTCCAATCCGCCGAAGAAGGCTTCCGCCCACGATATTGACGTGTTCTTCTCCTGCCCCGACCGCATTCATGAGAAAATCGTCCGAAGGCAGGCGATCCTCGGCTCCCGCGTCACGGGGCTGCTGGAAGCCATCAAACTAACCCAGGCTTCGGTGGATCGCCTCTCTTCCAGCACCCCGTCATGAGCCTGTCGCATCTCGGGAAATTTTCCGAACCCGTTTTCGACGCGGCTCTCCCGGCAAAGCCGACGATTTTCCCGGTCGCCCGCCGGGTCGTCAGCCACGCCGCACGGTCGCTGTTCGCCGGAAAACTGCTGTTCCCCGTCGCCATTCCCGGGAAGGAAGGACAGCACTGTTTCGCCTCGGATCCCCGACGCCTTTTCCGCATGCCGCGCGTGAAACATTCCTCCGTTTCCGTTCTTCCGGCCGTCGTCTCGAGAACGAACCACACGTTCGCCCCGCCGCCTCACGCTCAGATCCAGCCCCGACAGCGACTCGACTTCTCTCCATGCAAACTTCCGCCTCGCCCCGAGCTGCGGCCCCGCGCCCCCGCCTCAATCGGCGCACCGGTCCTCTCTCTCGCGGAAGCGTGCGCGCAGCCGTCCATCCGCCTCTCCCGGCCTCCCGTGAAGAACCTCAGGGAGCCGCTGTATTTCCAGAAATGCCTCATCTCCCGCTTCGAGATTTCCCGTCTTCGCCGGATGGCGCAGGCATCCGACTGGCAGTCCGTCTCGAAACCGCCTGCGGATCTCGTTCCTGCGTCGCCCCTGCCGGAACCATGGAATTGGTTCGCTCTTTCGGCGCGGGGCCGGGCCGACCGTTCATCAGTCATGACACGCCCCCTGCAGGCCGGTCCTCTCGATCCTCCCCGGCCCCGGCTTCTCTACCCGACCGCAACGCGAAGGCCGTCCCTCATGCCCCCCCTCTGGAAATTCCTTGCGCACGGCCGGCACGCCGTTTCCGCCTGGCGGCCTGTCTGCCGTCTGCCGACCGGGCCTCTCTCCATCCTGTCGTTGCAGAGGCGGCTTCCTTTCGCGGAGCTCCTTCCCGAAGGTCCTCCCCCGGCACCGATAGACAGGGATGTATATCTATCTATATATATTTCGGACGCTCTTTCCATCCGGCCCCATTCTTTCATCGCGGAATTTTCTCACGGCCGAAGCCGGGTTCGGCCGGCGGCCCACTCCGGCATCGCTCCGGTTTTTCATCCCGACGCTCGCCTCGCCGCCCCGACCGCCCACTCGGGAACCGTGACGGAGATCATCACGAATATCGCCCGCGCACGTCTTGCCGACATCCGGGGTGTTCCGCCGGCCCGACTGGCCAGGAAATGGCCTCACGCCGTCTTCCGACCGCTTCGGCAACTTTTGTTCCGCAAGCCGTTTGCGAAGCGCTTCGATTTCCCCCCCCCTGAACCACCCGGATTCAACGTCATCGCGCCCAGATCATTCGCTTCTCTCCGCCCCGTCAGCGGAGATCTCCGCGCGGCAATGAAGAATGAACCAGACGCCGCCAGAGCGAAGCCCGCCGAGCGGCGCTCCCGCAGTTCGTTCAGCCATTCTCCGATGGAGCGTTTCCTGGCGAAGACCGGACTTCATCTTCCCGACGCCCGCGTGTCCGATCTCCGCATCTCCGCCATTCAGCCGGCTCCCGTGATGTGCCCCGGCGGCGCGACCCGCAAGGGCGTCAGACAAGCGCTCGGCATGCCCGAACGCCGTGCCGTCGCCGAAAAGGCCCTGTTCACTCCGAGAGAAAAGCAGCGCACGACGTTCAGGACATCGGCCGTTCCCGCGCAACCCAACGTTCACGCTTCAGAACTTCGCGTTCCCGTTCCCGCCATGCAGGTGCTGTGCCTGACCGCCGCTCCTCGCGGCCCCAGGCCTCTTGCGCTTCCCAGACGCCTCCCGCCCGCCGGCGAGCCTGAACGCATGCTCAGACTCATCGCCTCGCTTCCCCGCAGAGCCCATTCGACAAGGCATTACCTGCTGACGCTCGAATCGAACCTCATGCCCTGGAAGCAACGTTCACAGCCCCGACGCACCCGGGTCGCCCTGCCCAGAGAGCTCCTGGTTCCTCGCTCGCCCTCCTTCGCCAGGGAAGTCATGCTCCCCCAGGATTTCCAAGCGGTTTCACCCGCCTCGAAACGCGCCTTTCTCACCACGGGCATCAGCACGGCCTTTCTCTCTCTCCGCGAAGCCGCCCTGCCGGCTTCCCTCCGCATCGCGCACGACCGGCCCCGCCTTTCACCGACGCCATCGCCACCCCCGACGTCCGTTGCAGGGGCCCGGTTTCTCGACGCCCCCGAATGGATTCGCCCCGCCCGCCAGCCCAGAATGAAAATCCGTTACTGGCCCACATTCTATGAACTCTCGCCCACGACGCCGGCCGTCGGCATGCGGCTTTCGGAACTCGGCCGCGCCGCCCTGCCGCCGGCCCCGGCGTCACGAGCGATCGCATCCCTCGCCGGCGTCTTCGGCATCAGACGGCGCGATCGCCCCCGCGGCCCGTACAGCATGCGACAGCCGAAACGCTGGCTTTTGAAGACGAACGCGGCCGCGATCGGCGTTCCCGACGTCTGCCTCCACGAAATGGCTCTTCCAACGACCTCCCCGTCGAGACTCGACTCGGGCGAGCGTCACCCGCCCGCCTTCATGGGCCCGGCGTTCCGCGCCCCCTGGACGTCGGTCGTCATCAGACCGGAGGAGCTCCGTCAGTTCGTTGCGGAACCCGCGGCCCCCCCGCCCCCCGAGCGGCTCCCGCACTGCAGGGCCACGACACGGCCGGCCACCGAGCCCGCCCTCTCGTTCCAGGAGGCGCCGATGCCCCGCGTCATTACGACCGCGAGACTTTCCCCTCTGTCTCCTCCCGGAGAGACGTTCGTCATCAGCTTCGGCCCCCAATCCTTCAGACCGGTCGGCCCCGCCGTATCCGGCGCTCGATGCGAACCGCCCGGTGAAGTCCGGCTCGACTCCCTGCGAATCATCGAACCGTTCGTCGAACTCCGGCCGGATCTTTTCGCCGACGAGTTCGGGGAACCGGCGGCAGGCGGCGGCTTCTTCATCCGCGACCTTCTCTGCGATCTCATCGTCGTCCGCGGCGATCACTATGCACGCTGGCGAAGCCTTTTTTTCCCGTACAAGCCCGACGTTCGAGGCCTCGGCGACGTATCCGACGCTCCGCTCGAGCCGACGCCCGAATCCTTCATGCAAACCCTGCTCGACGGAATGGGACCGCTCGAACTCGCTCCCGGCATTCTCGCCATGCGGCGGGAGCATGAGGAGCCTCCGACGGTAAGAGACGAAAAAGTACCTTTCCCGTTTGCTCCGGGACATCTCCGCGCCGAACCCTTCAGCAGACTTCCCGTCCTCTTGTCAGACGTCTTCGGATTCGACATCCTCGAGGCTCCGGCCGCGCCGGCCGAGGAATGGGATTTTTCGACATCGATGTATGTGCCGTTCATCCCGGCTCCCCTGCCGAACATCCTACCGCGTGAGGACGGCCTCGCAGCCGCCTCGTCTCCGTTCCCTCAATCTTTTTCGGAGCCGGTTCCGTCCGTTTCCTGGCCCCGCCGGCATCCCGCGGTATCCGAAGCATTCCCGTCGCTCGAACAGCCCGGCAATCATGCGATCATCATCGCCGGTCGATGGAACCGCAAACTTCCCGTCGACGGCGGGTTCCGTGTGCGCCACTCGATATCATCCCCAACGCTGTTTTCCGGCGTTCACCGGCTGGAACTGCCTGCTCTTCCCCCAGAGGCTTTCCAGGCCTTGCACATCGTCGATCTCGCACCGGCCACAATCGTCTGTCACACGTTGCTGAATCCCGTTGCATCGCCTGCGGCGCGACTGGCGACTCCAGCGTCTTCCGGTCCAAGCATTCCGTCGGACACGGTTTCGGCATCTCGCACGGCCGTCCTTCCGTTCGCGCGGCCGTTGCTCCATTTGCCTGCCGGGCGGTACAGGCAGCACGAGGTTTCGGGAGTTGGCGCAGGCAGACGGATTTCCTTCCGGAAACAGGAGTTCGGCTTCGCCCTTTCCCCCATCGGCGTCTTTCCTTCGCTGGCCCTGCCGATGCTCGAACGAAAGGAGCGGCGGTGTTCCTCGAAGTTCAAAATCTCCATTCCCGGAAAGGCAGCCGTTCATCCGGCCGCGATTCCCGACTGGGTGGAGCTGTCGTCCGCACGACCGGCGTGCAGACCTCCGGCCGGCCTACAAACACCTACATGATGCGTTGACTTGCCCTCGGTCATGAAGTTAGAATGCCCGTAAGTTCCGCCTGAGAGGAAGAACATGAATTTTATCTCCATGTATGACAAAGGCATGGTCCGACCAAACAACGAGGACTACACAGAGAGTTTCCAGTGGAACTGGTGCAGTTGCACGGGCGTCCAGGAGTCGTTCACGGCTCTCATCGTGGCAGACGGCATGGGCGGCGCCGCCGCCGGCGAGTATGCATCCTCGCTCGCCGTGAAAACCATCAAAGAGAAGCTCCAGGCCAGTCTCCTGTCGGACAACGTCGAGGCCGTCCTCGCGGGGGACCTTCGGGAAGCGCTGGCCGGCTACTGCAAAGAGGCGAACGCGGCGATCTATTCCAAGGCCCAGGCGAACCCTGAGATGGAGGGCATGGGAACGACAATCGTCATAGCTATTATATGTCGTGATATGCTCACGCTGTGCCACGTGGGTGACAGCCGCTGCTACATGCACCGGGAAAACCGCCTGAAGCGTCTCACCCGAGATCATTCTCTCGTTCAGGAGTTGATCGACGCAGGCAAGATCGCTCCCGACCAGGCGGAAAAGCATCCGAACAAAAACGTGATCACACGGGCGCTCGGCGTAGCCGCAACGGTCGAGCCGGAGTGTTCACGGCTTCCGATTTTCACGGGGGACGTCCTGGTCCTCGGGAGCGACGGTCTGTGCGGCTTCGTGGACGAACACACGATCAAGGACATGGTCGAGAAGCAGGCTTCCCAGCCCAACGCGAATCTCAAGCAACTCGCCCAGAACCTTATCGAGTGCGCCAACATGAACGGAGGCGCCGACAATATTTCCGTCTGCCTCTATCGCCACTGACGCCTGACGGGTAGCCCCGACCATGACCGATCCGCGGGATACCCGACACACATCCGGTCCCGATCGAAGCGTCGAGGATATGGACGCGCTCGCCCGCGAAATCGACGAACTCGCGAGACAGCGCGAGCGGATCTTCCAGGCGCTGAAGCCGACCTCCGCACCAGCCGCCGCAGGCCTTGCCGAGCGCGCCGATCGGCTCGAGGCCGAAAACCGGCAGCTGAAGGAGCGGATCACCGCACTCGCCGAGTCGAGTTCCGGCCCCCTGGCCGACAAACTTCGAAGAACCGAGGAACTTCTCGAGGAGCGCACGCACGAACTCCAGCAGATGCGCCTGCAGAGTGCGTCCGAAGCTGCCCTTCTCGAGGAGATGAAGAAGCAGAATGCCGAGATCGAGCGGCTCAAAGCCCGGCTGTCCGAAGCCGACAAGGAGAAGCCCGATATTGCGGCACTCCAGGACGAACTCCGGAGGCTGAAGCTCAACCTCGCCGACGCGGTTCTCGAGCAGAAGCAGGCCGGCGCCACGAGCCAGGAGCTCCTGAAGCAGATTTTCGAGCTCAAGCAGGAGGTGTTCCAGCACCAGTCGCAGGTCAGGGACCTCACTGCACGACTCGATCTGAGCAAGCGGAACGAACAGGCCCTTTCCGAGCAGGAAAAAAAGCAGCAACTCGAACTCGCCGCCCTCCGCGCCGCGGTCGAGGAGTCGGCCCGGCAGATAGACAGACTGCAAGAGCAGACCCAAAGTCTCTCCGCCGAACGCGAGAAGGCCCTGGAGGAACTCGAGAAGGCACGCGCCGCCGCCGCCGAGTTCCAGACGGCGTTCACGAACCTCAAGGCGGAATACGAAGCCGAGAAGATCCAGCGGCAGGCGGCCGAAACCCGCGAGCATGAGATCGTGACGTCGTTCGACGCGATCAATCAGGAACGCCTGCTCCTCAAGGAAAAAGTCTCGCGGCTTCTCGTCGGCGTCAAGGCGTATATCACCCCGCCGTCGCGGCCCGCATCGTCGACGCCCGAGGACGGGGCCCTCGAGCCCAAGGAGATGCGGCCCTACATCCCCTTCTGCTTCCCCGACCGTCTCCCTGCGCAACTGCGCCCCCACTGGAAACGGACAAAGCGCCTTCCGCTCGTCACGCCGCCGGGAAGCCTGGTCACCGTTCGTATGGACGAGTTCAACAGACCGATTCGCAAACCGTTGCTGCAGACATACCGGTTCCGCGAGCTGGTGTGCCCGCCGACCTCGGCCCTGCCGACCGAGCCATATCTGCATTCCTTCCCCAGAGATTTTTCCATCGTCGCATCTCCTCTCGAATTTTCGTTCGCGGCGGCCCGATCGTCACATCCGTTCCCGGGGCCGTCGCGGCTCGAGGGCGTCGAACGCCGTTTCCCGCCCAGATCGCCGATCATCGAGTTCTCCGAAAAAATGGTTGTTCCGCCGATCGAGACGAAGGTTTTCACCACGTCGGTCGCCATGTTTTTCGACTACCTCGCAAGCGACATCATCACCGCGTTCCGGAACAGCATGTACCGCCTCGGATACCGGTATCCGGCAGGTTCTTCCCCTCGGGAACTCATGTTCGGCCCCGAAACGAAAACGATCTCATCGGGAAGGGTTGCCTTACACACCACTTCTCATCTACAATTCGCGTTGCGTTACCCGGTACGCACGGAACTGCCCCCGCGATTCCCGCAGGACCGGCTCAAATATCTGCTGCGAACGATCGGAGACTCGCTCTCTTCCATGATGGCCCGGCTTGACGACAACGAACCCGACGACGACTCGGAACCCAAACGAACGTAAATCACCGCTTCCCGGTATTCATTCCATTCAGAGACGCATGACGCAGGAGGACCCATGAAACGCACGTATCTGCAGGACGAGGCGAACACCCACTACAACCTCGGTATCGCCTATTACACGAAGGGACAGTATGAACTGGCCATCTCGGAGTGGATCCAGTCGCTGATCAAGAATCCGCAGAACGGCGAGGCGCGCTTCAAGCTCGGCGTCGCCTACTACCAGCTCAACCGCATCGACGAAGCCCTGAAGGAATGGGAGATGGCGGTGCAGCTCGACCCGCGCAACTTCGAGGTGCTGCACAACCTCGGCATCGCCTACTACAACAAGGGCGACGACTCGAAGGCGATCGAGAATTGGGAACTCTGCCTCGAAATCAAGCCGCAGGATCCCGAGATCCATTTCAAGCTCGGTATCGCCTACTACAACCTCGGCAAGGAAGACCGCGCCATCACGCTCTGGGAAAAGGGCACCAACCTCAACCCCGAGGATTCCGACATCTTCTTCCGGCTCGGCGTCGCCTATTACAACAAGGGCCTCGACGACAAGGCCGTGCTCTCGTTCTCGAAGGCGATCGAGCTGAACCCCAAGAACTCCGAGGCGCACAACAATCTCGCCATCGTCTACTACCGCCTCGAGATGTACCCCCAGGCCATCGACGAGTGGAAGAAGGCGCTCGCGCTCAGCCCGCGCCAGCCCGAGATCTACAACAATCTCGGCAACGCCTACAGCAAGCTCAATCAACACCGGGAGGCGATCGAGATCTGGCAGAAGATCCTCGAGATCACGCCGCAGAACGCCGAGGTGCTGTTCAAGCTCGGCTCGGCCTACGGCAAGCTCGACGATCTCGACAAGGCCATTGAATACTGGAGTCAATGTATCTCCGTCAACCCGAACGACATCGAGGCGCAGTTCAACCTCGGCGTCGCGTTTTACAATAACGGCAACTTTAAAAAGGCCATCACCTACTGGAACACCGTCCGCGAGAAGCGCAGCGAGGACGCCGACATCTGCGAGAAGATCGGCAACGCCTACTGCGGCCTCGAGGACTTCGCCGAGGCGGCAAAGTTCTGGAACCGCGCCGTGTCCTACATGCCCGACGACGCGCAACTGCACCACAAGCTCGGCATCGCCTATTCCAAGCTGAACAAGACCCAGGAGGCGATCTTCCAGTGGCAGAAGTCGGTCGAGCTCGACCCGAACCACTTCGAAGCGCACCACAATCTCGGCATCGCCTTCTACAACCTGCAGCGGTTCGACGAGGCCCAGAAAGAGTGGGAAAAGGCCCGCGAGCTGAGCGGCAACGACCCCGACATCTACTTCAAGCTCGGCCACGCCTACCGCCAGAAACGCCGCCTCGACGAGGCGATCGCCTCCTGGAAGAAGGCGATCGAGCTCGATCCGAGCAACTCGAACGCCCACTTCGTGCTCGGCAACGTGTATGACGAGAAGGGGCTGATCGACGACGCCATCCTCTCGTGGCGGCGCGTCGTCGAGCTGTCGCCGAACGACATCGACGCGCACAACAACCTCGGCATCGCCTACTTCCAGAAGAACCTGTTCGACAAAGCCATCGCCGAGTGGGAGGACGCGATCCGCATCACCCCCGAGAACGGAGAGCTGTACAACAAGCTCGGCATCGCCTACATCAAGATGGACCTGTTCGACAAGGCCGTCGAGTGCTGGGAAAAGGCCCTCAAATACAAGCCCGAGGACGCCGACATCCTCTCGAACCTCGCGACCGCCTACCACAACCGCGAGATGTACGACAAGGCGATCGACATCTGGAAGCGCGTCATCAAGTACAACCCGCAGGACGCCGAGGCCCGCAACAAGCTGGGCATCGCCTACTACAACAAGGGCATGTACGACCAGGCGATCGAGCTGTGGAAGAAGGCGATCGAGCTCAACCCGAAGGACGCCGCCGCCTACTACAACATCGGCACCGAGGAGTTCGAGAAGGGTCGTATAGCGGAAGCTATAACAGCCTTCCGCAAGGTGCTCGAGATCGACCCGAAGTTCAACCAGGTGCATTACAACCTGGCGATCATCTACGCGCGCAAGCGCCAGTTCGGCGACGCCGTCGAGTCGGCCCGCCGCTACCTGCAGATCAGCCCGACGGGCGTCGAGGCCGACAACCTGAAAACCCTGATCGACCAGTGCGAGCACGAACTGGAGCAGAACGCCGAGGTCTGACCACGGCAGGTCCGGCGGTTTTCACTCCTGCTGAAATCATGAAGGGGCGGGTTTCAAACCCGCCCCTCCGTATGTTCGCGTGACAGACACGGAACATTCACGGCTTACCAATCGTGCCGTATGATGCCACCGCCGTCGGCGTTCACGTCGAGAATCGCGTTGGCGCCTTCCTGCCAGCGGAATGAACCGTCCGCCATCTTCATCAGGAACTTGTATTCGAACACGGCGCCGATCGGGAGCTCCAGACTCGTCATCCACGTGAGGTCACCCGTTTTCGTAAGGCGGGGCAGTCTCTCGGCCTTCGAATTCCAGTCGCCGAGCTGGGGAAGACCGCCAATGAGATGGATGGCGGCTCTGTCAGGAAGCTCCTCGTCGAGTTTCAGTTCGAACGAAATCTTCTTCCGCCCCCGAGCGAACGGATCCAACCGGGACCGCAGGAGCATCTCGTGCTCGCGAGTCCAGCGTCCCGGGATGTCGGCATCGATGACGAACAGGGCGCAGCGCAAACCGCCGAGCTTCACGCGGAGCGTTCCGTCAGTTATATTTGCCGATATACATCCAAGAAGGTCGTTCACAGCCGCTGGTTTCCGGGCAGGCGCCGGGAGAGGGACGTTCAGGTCCCGGGAGGCGGTCGCAAAGTTGAAAACCACAATTGCCTGTTGATCGGGTGTCAACCGCCCGAAGGCATACATGTCACGATCCATTGCGAGATGAATCTGCATACCGCGGGTCAGGGCCGGATGGCTCTTTCTGACTGCGATCAGTTTTTTCGTTTCGCCAAGAATGGGATTGCCGGCTTCGAACCGCATCGATCTCCTCGTCGAACACCAGGGTTCGATCGCACCGTCCAGCCCGATTTCGTCGCCGTAACAGAGGGTCGGGATGCCGCGCGCCGTGAGGAGCAGGCTGAGTGCGAGCAGGTAGCGGTCGCGATTGCCGCCGCAACTCGTGATGAACCGATCGAGGTCGTGGTTGTCGAGGAACGTCGCGAGCAGGCCGGCGTCGGGATACACCCGATCCATGGCGAATCTCACGCCGAGCTGGCGGGCGTCGCCTCCGCGGGAGATCACGTCGCGCAGGGTGTAATAGAGCGGATAATCGAACAGCGTGCCGAACGATCCCGCGTTCCAGGCGTCGGATAGCGTCGCGGGGTTCCCGTCCATCAGTTCGCCGAGCGTCAGAAATCCCTCGCCGTATCGTTCACGAAGACCGGAATTGAACGTCTTCCAGAACGAGATCGGCACATGTTTCACCGCATCGAGTCGGAAGCCTGCCGGTCTGATCTGCTCCACCCAGTATTTTGCCACCGAGGAGAAAAACCGTTGAACGACGGGCTTTTCGCTCGCGAAATCGGGCAGGCCGAACAGGCGGTATGACTCGAGCTGGTTCCGGTCGTTCCAGTCCGTGATGTTGCCGTTCGCATGGAACCAGTCCGGATGCAACGCTGCGATGGGAGCGTCGTAGCCGGCATGATTCACGACCATGTCAAGCAGCAGGGCGAGGCCCCTGCGATCCATGTCGTCGCGCAGCTCCCGAAGCTTGCGCATCGTGCCGAATCTCGGGTCGACCCTGAAGAAATCCCAGATCCAGTATCCGTGATACGCCTGCTGCCCGTAGAACGGCATGGGCCGGTTCCGGGCGACGGGACTCAGCCAGACGCCGGTGACGCCGAGATCGGTCAGCCAGTCGAGTCGCGCTCGCAGGCCGTCGATATCGCCGCCGTGAAACCCGCGCGGGTCCCGCGGATTGACGTCGAAATCGTCGCACGGGCAGCCGTTCTCGAAGCGGTCGAGCAGGACGAAATACAACACCTGGTCGCGCCAGGAGTCGATCGTCCGGGATTGGCCGCAACGGCCGGCCGGCACGGCGGCGAGAAGCAGAACCACGCAAGTGACGAAGGCCCGGAACGCCGTTCCGAACGGTTTCGTATATTTCAACATATTGTTCCTCCGTCGCCGGTCACGAAAAGGCGTTTCACAGGTGCCGGCTTCCATGGTAGGATACCCTCGAGGGTCGGATGTTCCACCATCTTACGAGGTCGCGGTGATTTCTTCAACGATGACGAGAACGGATACCGGGAGGCAGGCTGATGCCCCCCGCTGAAGGCCCGATCCTGTCTCGCCGTCTGCTCCGGTGGCTTTTCAACCTGGTCCGGCCGGCGGCCCTGCTGATCGTCTTCGCCCTCTTCCCGATCGCCGTCATCCAGTCCGCGATGCATCTCGTGGACCATATTGAGTGCGAGAAGATCCGCCAGGAAAAACGTTCGCAACACGATACTATATTGAATAAAATAAAAGCTGCGGACGACGACGCGCTCATGATCGCGCGCGCGATCAAACGCGTGTTCGACCGCCAGAACGAAACCGCCTCCCGCGCCGCCCAGGCCCGACTCGCCCTGCGCCTCAGACGCCTGTATGCGCAGTCGTTCGACCTGTATGTCTTCGACGATGCCAACCGTCTCAGATCCGATCTCAGCGTCGGCAGGCGGCCCCGCCGGGCGGTGGAGATGTGCTTCGTCACGCTCCAGGAGCTCTCCGCCGGCCTCCCCACCTCCAGAGAGAAGATCAGGCTTCTCTCCTCGGTCCTGAACGTTCCTTCCGAAACGGATCAGCTGACCATCCACCATGCCCTCCGGGCGATCGGCAACCGGCAGCAGGACGGTTTTTTCCAGTGGGGAACAACAAGCCCCGGCCTCCCGGGCAAGCTCAAAGGGTACATCCTGCTTCTCCACCCGGGAAAATTCAGGCCGAACCGTGCCATCCAGAACGCGATCAGGATTGCCAATCGCCGGTTCAGATCCTCTCAGTTCGGGCTCGTCGACACGCTGAAGAAGGAGACAACCCTGTTTCCGCCCGAACTGATGCGCGTCCAGGGCCTCGAATGGGTGCTCATGTCGTCGGCCTCGAAATACGACCAGACGTTTCAGACGGATGCCCATTTCGGAACGTTCATCCCGCGCTCGATTCCCGGCTACCTGGTCGCCTACTCGAAACAACCGGCCTTCTTCAGCAGATCTCTCGCGCTGACGGTCCACGCGTTCTGCCTATTCTGGCTCCTCATCGTTCTCTGGCATGTTCCCGCGGCCGGGACGAGCCTCGGCGGCAGAATCCCCACCAAGCTGATGGGCCTGTTCCTCTTCGCGATCGGCACCCCCTCGTTCGTCCTTCTGCTCGGCGGATATTACGCTCTGAAAGACCACGAGAACGTTCTCATGCAGAACCTCGAGTCGCGGGTGAAAAACAAGCTCCGCGTCTTCGACGACACCCTTCCGCTCGACGTCGCCCGCCGCGAGCTAGTGCTGAAAGACATTCTCGAGAAAATCCGCGCAACCCCCGACCTCGAAATACGCAAACAGATCTTCAGCACGGTAGGGAATCTCTCCGCGATCGACATGGCATTCATCATCAACAAGTCCGGCGCATCCGTCGCCACGGCGAAATCAATGACGGACGGCGACAAATACCAGAAACAGAGAAACTTCACGGTCCTCCTCGCCCGCGAGTTGCTGAACAGAATCAACAAGTCGCTCACCATCGATGCAGGCGCGCTCGCCGTCGACGCGGCCGAAGGGTTCCTCAGTGGAATCGTAGGCACCTTCAATCTCGACCAACTGAGCCAGAATCTCGGCCGGTTCATCATCCTCTCTCTCGGAACCGACAGTTCCTACGTCTTTTACGACGCCGTTTTCGCAAAGGACGGCTCGGCGGAGTATCTCGTCTTCATCGTGATGCATCGCGGCAAATTCCACAACGCCTATCTCAAGACGAAAATCCCGGAATTGATGAAGCAGCCCGACATGGAGCTGACCGTCAGCGGCATCGGGGAAAAAATTTTCCTCGGCTCGGCGGTTTTTCATGCCGCGAACGACCGAGTTCGCCTTCATGATATGGCGAAAGCCGTCATCCAGTCGCGCAACCCGATCCGGACGATCACCCCTGACGGCGGCTTCGGAAGGCTCTGGTATGCGAACATGGGCTCGAACCTGAGTAACTTCGCCCTCGTCGCAACGACGTCACTCAAGCCCGTCAAGGAACGAGTCCGCCTCCTCTGGCTGGTTCTTATATTACTCGCTATACTCGTTTTCGTCTCCGCCCTCTTGATCGGACGGCTGCTCACCGAACATTTCCTCGAGCCCATCGCGGCGCTCGGGGAGGGCATGCGCGCGATCGAAGTGCGCCGGTTCGAGCACAAGGTCCCGATTCTTTCCACCGACGAGTTCGGCCAGTTATCGGGGCTGATGAACCACGTGCTCGACGGCATGAAGGATCTGCAGGTCGCGCGGATCGTGCAGGAAAGCCTTTTTCCGGCCGACCCCCTCGATGCCGGCGGATTCCGCATCTGGGGACGGAGCATCGCGATGGCCGACATCGGCGGCGACTACTTCGACTATTTCATGTGCCGCGACGGGCGGCTCCGGGGTCTGGTCGGCGACGTGTCGGGCCACGGCGTGTCGGCCGCCCTCATCATGGGCATGGCGAAGTGCGCGCTGACGATGGACGAGAATGCCGGCCGGCCCCTCGTCGAGACCGTTACCTCGTTCAACAGGTTCCTGCTGGCAAACATCAAGAAGAAAAAAATGATGACGATGTTCCTGTATTCGCTCAATTCCGCGGACAACACCCTCGAATTCGTCAATGCCGGCCACAATTTTCCCTTCCACTGGAAGGCGAAGACGGGAACGATCGCCCAGATCGGTTCCGAGTCCTTCCCGTTGGGGGTCAGGGCCAAGGCCCTCTACAAGTGCGAGACCGTCACGCTGGAACCGGGCGATTCGATCCTGTTCTACACCGATGGCCTGGTGGAAGCCCCGTGCGGGGACAACGGTGAAATCATCGGATACGAACGCGCGACCGAGTGGTTCGCCTCGCTTGCCCACAACGATCCCACCGAGACGATCGGACGCCTTTTCGAACGCTTCGAGGCGCACACACGCGGCCAACCCGCCACCGACGACATCTCGATGATCTGCCTCAAGCGCCTCGACCTCACCGATCTGAAAAACAAGGATTTGCCATGAAAGACATAGGGTACTACGCGCTCATTCTCATTGTCCCGCTTGGCGCCATTCTCCTGGTCCTCATTGCCGTTCTTTCGAGCCATCCTGGCGCGAGTATTTCGTTCAAGGTGGAAGCTTCCAAATTTTTGAACACCTTCATCAAGGGCGGCGATCCCTTTGTGCTCATGGAACACGGGAACCTGGCCGGTCTCGAGAAACTCCTGAAACGCCATCCGGAAATGTCCCGGGAACGCGAGTCCGCCAGGGGATGCACTCCCTTGCATCTGGCTCCTGACGTCGATTTTGCCAGACTCCTCCTCGACCATGGTGCTGAGATTGATGCCGTCTTGAAATTCGACGAAATTACCCCGCTTCATGAAGCGATTTCTCATGGCCGCACCAAGGTGGCGCTCTTCCTGATCGATAGAGGAGCCAGTATTTCCAAGTTCGACAGTTTCAATCGTTCGCCGCTGCACGCAGCAGCTTTGTACGGAAATGTTGAGGTAACGGATGCCCTGTTGAAAAAGGGGGCCAACCCGAACGTCTGCGGTTCGAAAACGAACGATCTTACCCCGCCCCTCGAGGCATGTGCGCAGGGCACGTTGAATGTGGTCAGGTATTACTATGAGCATGGGATTCCATTCGATCTGACCGATGCGCTGTTTGTCAGCCTGTATTCCCCCCATTTCACCTCATCCGGAACAGATATTTTACGTACTATCGATGTAGAGCGATTTCTGCTCGACACGGGAAAGGTCGATGTGAACGCTCAGACACATCGACCGTACAAAAACGGGGAAACCCTTCTCCATGCTGCTGCCCGTTCTTACAACCTGGAATTTTTCCGAATTCTGCTCGAGCGCGGAGCTGATCCCGACAAGCCTGACGCCGACGGGAAGCGAGTCATCGACCGCATCAATAGCGATGAGTATGATTATTTCGGACATCGCCAGGAAGAGCGTGAGCTGATCGTGAAAATCCTGAATGAATTCAAGAGAGATAAGCCTTCCGTCCCATCTGCTCCAAAGAAAGACAATTGACATCCTGGTCAGGATATCCATAGACATCTGGACCCCGATAGGTTTTCCTGGATTTGTATTTTCGGAATGCGGACCAACTCCGGCAACTCGCCCGTCAAGGCTCTCCGGCCATCATGTCGGCCCTGGCCAGCCCCCTGGCCGATGTCGGAAATGCGACCGAGGATGTTCCAGTCTTGTTAGAGTCTCTCGCCGCAAGCCAGGCTCCTGTCCCCATGAACGAACAGACCACCGCAAAGGTCGAGGCCGCCTTGCGGCTTCTCACGGGCTTCGCTCTCGCAACCGGCACTCCCGCAGAAGTGTGACGGCGCCAAAGCCGAATGCCTGTTGCCGAAGACGGGAAACATTGGTAGGATGTGACGCCTGATGTCAGGCCAGTAATCAGAAACGAGCCCGCCTCAACCATGGCAACCGTCACGCTTTCCCTGAAAAAAGACCGCGAGTTCGCGCTGATGCGGGGCCACCCCTGGGTCTACCGCGAAGCGCTCCGCGACCTGCCGCCCGACGCCGCGACCGGCGACGAGGCCGTCATCGTGTCGCACAAGACCCTGCCGCTCGGCCGCGGCTATCTCGACCTCGACTCGCCGATCCTCGTGCGCATGGTCGAGGGCGACGCCGGCGACGATCTTCCGACCCGCATCAGGAAACGGCTGCATGCCGCCCAGACACTCCGGCGGTCGTTCTTCGACCCGGCCCAGACCGACGCCTACCGCCTCATCAACGGGGAAGGCGACGGCATCCCCGGCCTGATCATCGACGTTTACGGAAACGCCGCCGCCGTGCAGATCTACAGCCTCGGCCTCGAACCCTTCGTGAACGTCATCGCCTCGACGCTCCCGAAGATCATCCCCGGCCTTCGCTGGATCTGGCGCCGAAATCACGTGAAACGCGCGTCCGGCCCCGCCGCCGGCCTCATTTTCGGGAAGGACATGCCGGAGAAACTCCGGTTCCGCGAGAACGGCCTCAAGTTCCAGACCGACCTGATGAGCGGCCAGAAGACCGGCTTTTTCCTCGACCAGCGCGACAACCGCGCGCTCATCCGGCAGGTCGCGCGCGGCCGGAAGGCCGCGAACGTGTGCGGCTACACCGGCGCCTTCACGGTCGCCGCCCTCGCGGGCGGCGCGACGCGCGTCGTCACGGTCGATTCGGCGAAACCAGCGCTCGCCGAGGCATCCGACAATCTGAAAATCAACGGTTTCGACCCGGCGAAAAATCCTCTTATAGCTGCTGATATGTATGATTTCCTCGACAGCGATCGGAGCGAGACATTCGACCTGCTCGTCGTCGATCCGCCCTCGATGGCCCGCAACCGCGCCGACCTCGAACGCGCCGTCAGGGCCTACGTCAAGCTCAACACCCTTGCCATCAACCGTCTCTCACCCGGCGGCCTGCTGTTCACGGCATCCTGCACCAGCCAGCTCGGCCGCGATGAGTTCGCCTCGGCCGTCACCGAGGCCTGCCGACGGGCCGGCCGTCGCGCCCGGATCATCCGTGAGAGTTTCCACGCGCTCGACCATCCGATCGCGCTTTCCCACCCGGAGGGCAGGTATTTGAAGGGCCTGCTGCTGGAAATCGCATGAAGAAGCCGCACCGCCCCTTTTTCGAGGTCGGCGCCGCCGTCGTCGTTCACGGGTCGCGCGTCCTGCTGGCGAAACGCACCGGCGGCGATCTCGACGGGCTCTGGGAGTTCCCCGGCGGCAAGCTCGAGAACGGCGAATCGGCCGCCCAGGCGGTCGAGCGCGAGCTCGTCGAAGAGCTCAATCTCGAAGTTTCCGCGCACGAGCGCCTTCTGGTGCTCGAACACGCCTATCCCGACAAGGACATCCGGCTTCATTTCGTCCGGTGCGAGCTTGTCGACACGGGAAACGGCCCCACCCCGCCCGTTCCCGCCGATCACGCGGCCTGGTTCTCGCCCTTCGCGTTTCCGCTGGCCGACTTCTGCCCCGCCGACCGGCTGGCGGCCGGCGCCATCCCCTGGCAAGCCCTGATATCACGAGAGGAGTGACGTATGTCGGTTTCCCCCCGCCTGCTGGTCATCAACCCCGGCTCGACCACGACCAAGATCGCCCTGTTCGACGGCGAGAACGTTCGCGAGCTCCACGAGCTCGAGCACGACCGCGCCGAACTCGCGAAGTTCCCGACGACCCTTTCCCAGCTCGAATACCGACGCGATGCCCTGCACAAGGCGCTTGCGTTCTGGAACACACCCGTTTCGTCGCTCTCGGCCGTCATCAGCCGGGGATCGCCCCTGAAACCCCTCGTGAGCGGCGTGTACGCCATCAGCGACGCGATGCTGGACGACATCAGGGGCGGCAAGCTCCAGGACCACGCCTCGCACCTGGGCCCCCTGCTGGCGCACGAGATCGCCGAGGAAGCGAAGATCCCGGCATTCATCGCCGATCCCGTCTCGGTCGACGAGTTCGACGAGATCGCGAAAATCAGCGGATGGCCGGAGCTGCCCCGCGGCACCCTTTCCCACGCGCTCAACATCAAGGCGATGCTCCGCGAGACCGCCGAGGAGCGCGGCGTCGCACCGGAAACGCTGAACGCCGTCGTGGCGCACCTGGGCGGAGGCTTCTCGATCGCCGCCGTCCGAAAGGGAAGGATCATCGACGTCAACAACGCCAACGACGGCGGCCCCTTCTCGCCCGAGCGGGTCGGCACCCTGCCGCTGGTCGGCCTTCTCAAGATGTGCTTCAGCGGGAAATACACCTACGACCAGCTCCGGAAGATGTTCATCGGCAAGGGCGGCCTCATGGCGCACCTCGGCACAGCCGACGTTCGGGAAGTCATCAAGCGGATCGACGCCGGTGACGAGAAGGCGAAGCTCGTGCTCGAAGCCATGTGCTACCACATTTCGAAGGAGATCGGCGCCATGGCCGCGGCCCTCTGCGGCAAGGTCGACGCGATCATCATGACCGGCGGCGTCTCTTACAACGCACGGGTCGTCGAGTGGATCCGCGAGCGGGTCGGTTTCATCGCGCCGCTCGTCGTGAAGCCCGGCCAGAACGAGATGAAGGCCCTCGCCTCCCATGCCGTGCGCGCCCTCAGGGATCCTTCGATCGTCAGGCAGTATTGAGGAAAGCGTTCCCGGACGGAGCGCGTCTCTCTTTGTATTTGTAATAATTTTATACTTCTTCACATAGGAAAGGTGCGATCATGCGATTCTGCGATCTCGATTCGAAATTGAAAGCCGGCCGTGTCCCGCTCGCGATCTGCATGCCGGAGGACGTCGACGCGATTCTCGCCGCGAAGGAAGCTTCCGAGCTCGGGTATGTCGACTGCATCTTCGTCGGCAATCCCGCCGTCATCGATCCGTTGCTGACCCGGGAGGCTCCCGGCTTCAAGCCACGCATCGTCGAAGCCCTCACGCCCGAAGCCGCCGCCGCGAAAACGGTCGAACTCGTCCGGACAGGCCATGCGAAGGCGCTGATGAAGGGGACGATTTCGACCCCCATCCTTCTCAAGGCCGTCCTGAACTCCGAAACCGGCATCAAGATGAGCTCCGTTCTCTCGCACGTGCTGGTGTTCGAATGGAACGGCTCGTTCCGGTTCCTCACCGACGGCGGGATGCTCCCCCACCCGACCCTCGCCGAGAAGCAGGAAATCCTGATGAACGCCGTCCACATCGCGAAGCGGCTCGGCACGGCCGAGCCGAAAGTCGCCGTTCTTTCGGCCGCCGAGACGGTGAACGTCAAGATGCCCAGTTCGGTCGATGCCGCCGTGCTGGCCAAGATGGGCGAGCGGAAGCAGTTCAAGGGCTGCACCGTCGACGGTCCCCTCGCCCTCGACAACGCCATCTCCCTCGAATCGGCGCATCACAAGGGCCTTTACAACGACATCGTCGGCCAGGCCGACATTCTCCTCGCCCCCGATATCGACACCGGCAACATCCTGGGCAAGTCGATGATGTATTTCGCCGGCATGCAGACCGGCGGACTGATCGTCGGCGCGACGGTTCCCGTCATCCTCCTCTCCCGCTCCGACACCAAGGAAATCCGCATCAACTCGATCAAGCTCGCCCTCGCCGCCGGCTCATAAGACACTATATCTTCTGTAGGGGCGGGTTTGAAACCCGCCCCCGTGTCATACCATATTCTATTGTTTCAACTACATACAATACACCGAGGCACAGAGGATGTTTTCTCTGTGCCTCGGTGCTTCTGCGATTCGTTGTTTTCGTGATTCAGCTTTCGTTCGTGTTCCGGCGTCTGCGTGTGAACGCAGCAACCGAACGCAGCAGCGTTCTCATCGGCGTGAGGAGCGGAAACCCGGGTGATACTCGTGCCATCCTGGGGCCGAGGCGGCGGTACCCGGCAATCGCGACTCGGCCGATGCCGCTGGTCCGGAGGGTTTCCTCGCGAAAGCGGCGGAGTTCGTTCGTCTCGGGAGCGTCGGCGCCGAACAGGCGCGTCGCGACGAAGCAGGGTTCGGTCTTCTCTTCTTCCGTCGTTTTCGAACTGGTCGGCATGTCGCCGATCGGGTAGTTCGGCTCGATCTGCTGGATCCGCTCCATGGTCAGCCTGGCCTTGATCGGGTTGTTCGTCAGCAGGTGGCACTTGTAGGCGCCGACCAGCGCCCGCAGGTTGAACGAGTCGGCGGCAAGGGCCTCGAGATAATGGTCGAGGGCTTCCTTCGCTTTCTTCATCTGCGAGGTCGAGCCGGCGAGCTGCTCCTCGGCGAACAGCAGGCACTCTTGCCCCTTGATGAGGCTCTCCTCGAGGCTCTGCAGCTCGATCTTTTTTTTCAGCCGTAACGCCTCGTTGTCGCCCTCGACAAGCCGCAGGAGCGTATCGACGCATGCCCTTGATTCGCGCAACCGACCGAGCTTGAACAGGATTTCCCCCTTGAGCAGAACGAGCCCGCGATGTATGGGCAGCACATCCTCGACGATGCCAGCCACGCGCAGGGCATCCTCGTATTTCTCGACCGACGCGAGGGCCTTGCATTCCACCCAGACCAGGTGAGACCGCTTCTTGTTCATCTCGATCCAGTATTCCTGGGCTTTGTGCAGCCGGTCCTTCAGCTGGACGATCAGGTCGGCGCGGCCCAGCTCGGAATAACAGACCGACAGCCCCCGGAGCCCGTCGATATGCATCGGTTCGATTTCAAGTACCTTTTTATATATTTCAAGGCATTCTTCAATATCGGGAATCAGCTCGGCCTGCATCTTCTGAGGGTCCTTGTCCGCGGCCGCCTCGTCGGTGTGCTGCGGTTCGAGCAGAGAAAGGGATCTCGACAGGATCTCCTGCCATTGGGCGCGCGCCTTTTCCAACTGTCTCGTCAGCAGCATGGCGCGAAGATCGGTATACTCGCGACGGTTTCCCATGAAGACGGGAAGTTCGTAGTGGAGCTTCTTGAAAACGTTGTAGGCAGCGCCCGTTTCATTCCGCGCCAACAGTAGCTTTCCGGACAGGAACATCGTCGTCGCGGTTTCACCCGTGCGGTTTTTCAACTCTCCCAGGCGACGTTCGGCCAATTCATACTTCTCGAGGAGAATCGCGTCGATGACGGGCTGTGCGCCCTCGTCGAGAAGCCTGTCTTCCTGCTGGAATTCATCCGTCACGGCAGATTTCGTCTCTTTCCGCTCCTGTGACATTCCTTCACCGCCGTTATTTTCGGATTGATCGGCTCGCTTGCCGCCAGTCGATGAGCAATACCTTCGTCGAATCTGACTCGATGCCCAACTGCCGAAGTTTATCGGTTCGGCGAACCTTTCGTCAACTTGCGAAAAATTGATTCAACCGCATGGTTCCCTTCGAAGTTGATCTCTAGATCCGTAATACGTACGCTCTGACATCAGAGTGGAGAAATTTTACACATGTTTGTATTCAGAGTAGAATGGGAGAGAAGTGAAATTCAGGAGGTTCAACCGTGAAATCGTCGTTCAGGCAGTTCTGCTGTCTCATTCTCGTTGCCTCGCTCCTTTTCCAGACCGTTCCGATGGCCATGGCACAGGTCTGCCGGCCCGCGGGGCCGACGGCTGCCGTCTACAACGAACTTCTCGAGGCGCGGCGCATCTTGGGCATGGATGCCGGTGCGAAGGCATCCCAGGACTGCATCGTCCCCCTCGATCGCGCCAAACAATTGGTCGCCGCCCGTGAATTTTCGAAAACCCATTCAGCTCTCGCATCGGACCTGATGCGCGGCATCGAAAAAGCCCGCCTCAAAGTGCTCTGGAATGACCGTAACGAGGCCCTCATGATCGTGAACCGCCTGCTGGGCCTTCTCGACGATTACGCGAAAAAGCCGATCCCCCAGACGCCATGCGGAAACGGCCCCGGCGCAGCCAGCGCGTTCGGTGCGGCCGTCGTCGCCGGTCTCGGCGCCCTGTTCGTCGCCATCATGTTCGGATTCGGCCAGGTTTCTCACCGCTGATTCGATCGCCGCATGTTCACGCGGGTGGTTTCCGGGGCGATCACGGGGTATGATCCGATCCTCGTCGAAGTAGAGGTCGATCTCGCTCCGGGTCTGCCGACGTTCAACGTCGTCGGATTGCCCGACACCTCGGTCAACGAATCGCGCGAACGCGTCAGAGCCGCGATCAAAAACGCCGGCTTCGATCTCCCCGCAAAGCGGATCACGGTGAATCTCGCCCCGGCCGACATCCGGAAAGAAGGCTCGGGGCTCGATCTTCCGCTCGCACTGGCGCTTCTGACGTGCGCCCAGGCCTTTCCGGCCGACAAACTCGAAGATCTGCTGATCATCGGCGAACTCTCCCTCGACGGCCGCCTCAGGCACACGAAGGGCATCCTTCCGCTCGCGCTGCTGGCACGGGAAAAGGGCCTTCGAGGACTGATCGTCCCCGCCGCCAACGCCCGGGAAGCCCGCGTCGTGCCCGGCCTGAACGTGCACGCCTTCGAAACCCTCGCCGACCTCGTTTCGCAGCTCGTCTCTGCAGGCGATCTTCCTCTTCAGGCGGGCAAAGAGGAATCCGAAGTGGTCTCATCGACGTCCGAAGACGGCGAAGCGTCGTTCAATCACATCGATCTTGCCGAAATCAAGGGCCAGACGGCCTCACGCCGGGCCATCGAGATTGCCGCGGCAGGCGGCCATTGCCTCCTGCTCTCCGGGCCGCCGGGTTCCGGAAAGACGATGCTGGCACGGGCTCTGCCCACGATCCTGCCGCCGCTGACGTTCGACGAGGCGATCGAAGTGACTCGCATCTACAGCGTGCGCGGTCTGGTTCCGCCGGGTGGGGGCCTGATCGAGCGGCGCCCGTTCCGCGACCCGCACCACACCGTTTCCGACGCGGCGCTGATCGGCGGCGGCCGCACGCCCGGTCCGGGAGAGGTTTCCCTGGCGCATCACGGCGTGCTGTTTCTCGACGAGCTTCCCGAGTTCCGCAAGGCGGTCCTCGAAGGACTTCGCGAACCCCTTTCCGAAGGCAGAGTCTCCATCTCCCGAGCGGCCGGGGCAGCCTGCTTCCCCGCCCGCTTCCTGCTCGTCGGGGCGATGAACCCCTGCCCGTGCGGTTTTGCGGGCGATCCCGCCAGGCACTGCACCTGCTCGGCCCGCCAGGTTCTCGCGTATCAGCAGAAACTCTCGGGGCCGCTTCTCGACCGCATCGACCTCCACATTCACGTGCCGCGCCTTTCCCCGGAGGAACTCTCCTCGTCCAAGCCGAACGAAGACTCGGCAACCGTCCGGGAGCGCGTCGCAGCCGCGAGGCGGCGTCAGCACGCGCGCCATCCGCGCGGCCCCCTCATGCTGAATGCGCATCTTCCCCCCCGGCGGCTCAAGTCGGATGCGATTCTCGACGATGCGGCGCAGCATCTTCTGCTCCAGGCCGTCCGTCGCTTCAACCTGTCGGCCAGGGCATACGACAAGATCGTCCGCGTCGCCCGCACCATCGCCGACCTGGAGGGCACCGCCGGCATCTCTCCTGCCCACGTCGCCGAAGCCGTCCAGTATCGCCTCTTCGAAGCCCCCAACGCCGTTCCCAGTTGAACGCCACGCCATGATGGCGCGGTACCGGGGAAGCGTTGACAGGCGGGGGCCGGGTATTGCATCATGACACGACATTCAAGGATACGAGAGGAGCCACATGATTCAGACCGATTTTCTCAAGGGAGTCGCTCTTTTTTCAGGTCTCGGCGATGATGAATTCAAGCGCCTGAACGAGCGCGCCGAAGTCGTCAAGTTCGTGCGTGATGCCTTCATCTGCAAAGAAGGCCAGAAAGCCGACTCGATGTATATCATTCGCTCCGGTATCGTCCAGGTGTTCTGCGACGACGGACACGGCGGCAGAAAGATCCTGACCCACCTGAAGCAGGGCGAGTATTTCGGGGAAATGGCCCTGTTCACCGATGAACCGCGCACCGCCAGCGTCATCGCCCTCGCAGAGACGGACGTGATCCGGCTCAAGAAGGATGACCTGTATGCGATTCTCGAGTCGGCACCCAAGGTCTCGATCGCCATCATTCGCACCCTTTGCGAACGCCTCGCCCGCGCGAACATCGGAAGCGCCGGAGTCAAGACCGGCTCGGTGTATGCGGTCATGGGCCCCGACACATCGTCAGGCAAGAGCCTGTTCGCGCGCAACCTCGCCCTCGCGATGCAGCAGAATCTCGGCAAGGACGTTCTCCTGTTCGACCCGAACCTGCGTGACGACCGCGTCGCCCGCCAGCTCGGCGTCGAGCAGCGCTCGCGCATCATCGACGAGCTCGTCGACCGCGAGCGGATCGCCGACCTGAAGAAATACATCGTGAAGGCCCCCTGCGGCCTCATGACGCTGCTGCCCCAGGAAAACGGCCTGACCGACCTCCGCCTGAAGGAGTTCCACACCTTTGCCCTGATCAAAACCATCCTCGAATCCTTCGAGTTCATCGTCATCGATTCGAGCTCGATGTTCACGAAAGTGACCAAGGAGATTCTCGAGTCGAGCAGCAAGATCGTGTATCTGATCTCGAGCAAGAACGTCTCCGTGCGCGGCCTGATCGACCATTTCGAGGAAACACGCCGCACCTGGAAGATCGCCCCCGAGCGCGTTGTCTACGGCGTAAACCGACTGACCGACGATCCGAAGCAGGAAGGCGTCATATCCGAGGCTGACCGCAAGCTCATCTCGTTCGAGATCCCCTTCGACAAGGCGCTTCACCAGCGCCGCGAGCCCGATCGCGAAACCCTGGTGCAGCGCGACCCCGCCCACCCGCTCGCCACCGTCGCGAAGAAGCAGGCCGAAGCGATCCTCTACGACCAGGTTCTCACGATCGCCCTGCCGGCTCTCGAAAACGACGCCGCCCGCCGCGAGCTCGCGAAACGCTGGGCCGAAACCGGCGTCCAGGAACTGTCGAAGAGCCTGCGCAACGTCGAGCTCAAAAGCTCGAAAGATGCCCAGGGCAACGCCTGCCACCTGCTGAGCGGCCGCACGGCAAAATGGCTGCTGAACCAGCAGATGGTCACCGTCATCGACTTCGCCGGCAAATACAAACAGGAGTTCGCCCTCGACAAGATCATCTTCACCCTCAACGGCCAGGAAAGCACCGTGTAATAATTTCTCCTCGTGATGGCGAGCGCCGTGATCCGAAATGGATCACGGCGCTCTCTTTTATCGATTCCCGTATATCAGGAGTCATTGCTGTATCCCGTTCGTGCTGAGCCTGTCGAAGCACGAGATGTTCTCGCCCCCTTCGGCAGTCTCAGGACAGGCTTGGGCATGCTCAGGACGAGCGGGAGACATTCTCCAGAAACGAAATGGGTCATCCTCAACCACGAACCTTCTGTCGCAGAACCCGGTTCAGAAATGGTCCTGGGCGGGCGTGTCGAGCGGGCAGTCGAAGGCTGCTCTATAATTGTCATTGCTATTGTTTCCGTCGCCGTCCCAGCGGCCGTTGGCGAAGAACTTCAACTCGATCTCGAATTTGCCGAACTGCGGGTAGTATGGGGCGTTTCTGAAGAGCAGGTAATCGACGATCTCGCCGGGGCCGAGCGGCCTGAGGCCGCGCCCGACGGTCGGGTGGAACGAGAGAATCCGAATGCGCTGGCGCCTGGCCGGCGTTTCTTCTTTCATCGTGATAAACTCGCGCGAGATGCCGTTGATGCTGAGGTAACAGTTCACCATGCCTTCCTGCGTGAGATACCCGTAATACTCGATGGTGACGGCAAACTCGCCCGGCCGCCGCAGCCACTCGACCGTGACGCTCACTTCGCCGTCGGCATCGACGAACGTGTGAGCCCGCGCTCCGATCGGCTCCTCATCAGGACTCAACATTCTGATGGTTTTTGGCTTCACGGCGGCCTCCCCCACTGCCTGAAACAAGAACAGGCTCGAAATCACTGCAATCACGAGGGCCAGAACGAATTCTCTCATCGGTTTCATTTTTTGCTCCCGAGAATCCACGAACCCGGCAATCCGGGCTCAACAGACTGAACGGACGTGAAACGACGAGATGGTCTAAGCATATTTGATGCCAACTCAAGGAATTCAGTTCAGACTACGGTCCGGCATCTCCACGACAGGCCTCATGCCGTGCTTTTCATCTTCATGTACGACCTTGGAGACACGAAGTCTCGTGAACCGGTCGGCATACAAAAAATGTTGAATTTTTGGATATCAACTTTTTTCCCACGCCGGCCGATCCGGTCATTTTCTCTTTCCGCGGCAGGCTCCTGGTCGGGGCGACAGCGACAACGGTATTCTATATCTACCGTTTCTATTTCTGTTCGTATTTTTTACATTCACCGGAAACAAGCTCTGCGATGGCTTTGATGATGAACTCTTCAGGCTGCCAATGGAGCAACCACTGGTATCGATCGTCCATATCGACCTCCAGGAAATACGTCGTGCCATCGAGGCCGACTTTGGAGCCGCGAGATTTGAGGTTCCGGAATTCCGTCGATTCGAGGAGACGGCGAAGCTCTTTGAGGACGGTGGTGTTCAAGTGTAATTCCGCTCGGGGGACATTGAAGTGCGTCGGAGGAAAGGCGATTGCCCGGCCCGACTCCAGATCGACCTCGAAGGCTCCACTGACCGTGCCCATCGGCTGGATCAGGATACGGAGAGTGTTTTTCGGAAGAGGCTTCCAGCCCTGGTTTATCCCGTAGCTTGCGATGAACGACAGCGCCGTCTTCCTGTCTTCGGTGCCAATCCGGGGGAAGAGGGTGGCCGCTTCATCACCAACAGCGTCGGAATTGTCGGTGAAATTGTTTTTCGCGAACAGAGCGATACTGCCCCAGTAAGCTTTCTTGAACGCGCCGTTCTGGTGGTCGAGGAAAAACACGCCCATGTCGCCGGGTTTCACCTGCGGGTCGAAGTCCTTCAGCCCGCCGCGGGTGCTCAGGACGAAGGTCGCTTCGGGGTCTTTCACATCTCCTTTCAGGATGGCGTGAATCCGGATGGTGACCGTGTCCAGATTTTCGTTGTTCTGCGGAACGACGCGGAGCACTTCGCCAAGGACGATCAGATTCGCTCTCAGGGGAAGCTCCTTCAGCGGCAAAAGAGCGATCTCTGAAGCCGATACGGCAGTTGCGAAACAGAGAATTCCGACAATCATGACAAGCAGTTTATTCATGTTCACTCCCCCAGAAAGAATCGCCGTATGGACGGATAGACATCGTTCTTTCTTCTATATTATTATCTATTGATTGCTGCGAGAAAAACATCCGTTCGCCCTGAGCTTGTCGAAGCCTGTCCTGAGCCTGCCGAAGGGGGCGAGAGCCTCTCGTGCTTCGACACGCTCAGCACGAACGGGAACGCGACATTGGCTTTTGTCATGCAGGAATTAACAATACATGAACAGGTTTCGTTAGGCCTGTCTCTGATCGCCCAGCAGTTCGAGCGTTCTGTCGTCCTGGACGCCGGAATAATACTTGTCAAGAATCCGGTGGAATGGCGACCCGGGAGGCGAGACGCGGGCGAACAGCGTGGCGCAGGATTTCAACTTCATGTCGTCCGGCGAGCCGAAGATTTCGTGGGCCGACCGGCCCTCGACGCCGAGAACGGTCTCGGCGCACTCGATGAGCCTTGGGCCGAGAACGGGATGAGCGATGTATGCCGTCGCCTCGGCGAGGCTTTTGATCGAATACATCTCGGAGATCGGGCTGAAGCCGAGACCTTCGAACTGCGGGAAGACGAACCACATCCAGTGGGAACGTTTTCTGCCGTTTTTGAGTTCGACGAGCACGTCGTCATAAACATCGTTTTGCGCCTGCACGAAGCGTTCGAGGTTGAACGCATCACCGGATGTTCCGATATTTTCGCCGTTTTTCGAACGACCTTGTTCATGATCGGTCATGGGGGCTCCTCTCGTATACATATTTGCATCATGGCTGCGCACACATTGACACATTTTCGCGTTTGCGAGGTGTGGGCGGGTTTCAAACCCGCCCCTACAGAAGATGTATGAAGGATGTCGCACAAGATATTATCATATAGTTTGTATTATAATACCATCATCCAGAAGACTGCTGGCTATGCGAGGGCAAGAAGGAGGGCGAGGATGAGGCCCCAGGTGACGATCTTGAAGGTCAGAAAGCCGATGAAGAATTCGGGGTTTTCGCTGGAAAGGAGGTTCTTTCGATAATACCTGATATTCTGGACATAGTAGGCGGTAATGATGCCGTAGGCGAACATGCTCGGCAGGGCCTGAGGATGCGGCGACAGGACGAGATCGAGATAGAAAATCAGAAGCGTCAGGTAAAACGAGATTCCGTAGGGCCAACAGCACTCCCTCGAATAAAATCGCCTGATATTGTTCAACAACATCCTCAATGCGATATCGTCCCCTTCCCGGGCCCGGCCGTTTCTGCGCCGCTTTTGATCGAGCGGCGCAGGCGTTCGATCAGCTCCTGCCGGGTTGCGGGCCGCAACCGTTCTTTCAGAACCCGGGCAAGGCGAACGCCGGCCCGCATCAACTGCATCTCGGCCACGGGTCTCACGCGCGCGAGCCATTCCGACGAAATGACGAACCCGGGCTGATACGAATAGCCCCATTCGTGACCGAGTGCGTGAGACTCGTTCACCCAGTCCGTAACCGTGCCGGTGGCGAGGGCGGCGGTGTCGGTAGCCAGGATCTTTTCGAGGAGCATGCGGGCGATCTGCTTCTCGTTCATTCCGAACGACTCGACGATGCGAAAATCCCAGACATGATGAAGCTTCATCTTTTCGCCATTCAGCTCGACGATCGTGGTGTTTCCACCGGCGTCACCGCGATCGATGCAATGGAGCGGCTGATGAAGGTCACCGACGATATGGACAAGGAATTTCAGCGCTTCCCGTCGTTCCCGTTCTGATTTCTCCGTATTTCCGACATCGTTCTGCATGCGCAGGAACGCGTTCACGATGAAATCGCCATTCGGCGCATCCCGTCTTTCATCGTATCCAGGGGCGTCGAACGGAATCTCCACGTAATGATAATGCTCCGTTTCCGGTCTCTGGGGCCGGACATGATCGGCCCATCCGGCAACGGAAACGAGCGTGGCGGGACGACGTTCTGCCGAGAGCAGGCGCATCGCCTCTACGTATGCGCCCTTCGCATCCGCGACATCCGAGCTGATGCCGGGAATCGGCCGATCGGTCCTGAGGAGATCCGCGGCGAGGATGGCGATGATCCGATGGCCGGGGCCGCTCCATGCGCCTGCCATCCGGACATCCGTGATGCCGCAGAGAAGAAGGATGACCAATATGAACCTGCTCTTGATTCCTGCAGCATGAAAGCCACCCGTTCGCCCTGAGCCTGTCGAAGGGCGAAATGAGGAATCATCGGCAAGTGGCTGTTCGTGCTTCGACAAGCTCAGCACGAACGGAGACACGAAGCTGGTTTTTGATATGCAGGACTCAATAGTTGGTGTGCCCTGCATATTCCACGATCGATGCCGATGATTCATAGTTCCTCGATATGTATGTCGTTCATTTGATGACAGTTCGTTCCCGTGCAAATTTCTCGGCCATGGCGATGCGGTCGATGGCGGGCGGGTGGCTATAGAGCCAGAAAACGCGCCAGGGATGCGGGAGCAGATCGCTCCGGTTGTCGCGCGCGAGGCGTGCCTCGGCATCGACGTAGACTTTTTCGAGGCCGGTCAGCTCGAGCGAGGCCCAGTCGGCCTGGCGTTCGAAATACTGGCTGATCTGGGCTTCGACGGGCGCCGTCAGCAGGCCAAGCACGATCGTCGCGGCGAGAAAGAACGGCAGGTTCGATGGTTTCCAGATTTCGCCCAGCAGCATCGCGGGGTCGCCCTGCAGCATCGGATACAGCCACCACAGGGCGAACGCGCCGGCGAGGGCGCCGAGAAAGCCAAGCGTGAGGCCGATGCGGACGTGATCGTGGCGCCAGTGGCCGGCCTCGTGGGCGAAGATCAGCGCCGCCTCGTCGACCGTGTGGCTCTTGATGAGCGTGTCGTAGAGAACGATGCGCTTGCGGCCGAAGAGGCCGGTGAAATAGGCATTGGTATGTTTCGAATACGTGCTCTCGTCGATCTCGTAGATGTCATCGACCGGCACTCCCGCCTGGCCCGCGATCTGCATGATGCGCTCGCGCAAGGCCCCTTCTGCCAGCGGCTTCTGCACGTAAAACAGCGGGGTGATGACGTAGGGCATCAGCAGGGTGACAGCAATTCCATACCCCGTCGTCGCAACGGGCAGCAAGACGGGCCACCAGCTGCCGCACCATCTGAGCACGGCAAAAACCGTCATGATGCCGACGGTCTGGATCGTCCAGCCGACCAGGCAACCTTTCAGGTATCGCCAGGCCCATTGCGCCGCCGTCATCTCGCTGAACCCCATCCGGCGCTCGCAGACATGGCCCAGATAGTAATCGAACGGCATCATGCAGAGACGCTCCGCCACGAGAACGGCGAGAACAAGCAGAGCCCCGGAAAACCAGAAACTTCCGGGCATCGCCGTTTCCAGACGCGTTTCGAGAAGTCTCATGACGCCGCTTCGCCAGAGTAGCAGCAGAATGAACAACTGGACGTAGCCGTACGCGACGCGGGCCGCGAAGCCGTTGCGGATGTATTCGCGGCCCCGGGCGATGTCGTCGGGGGTGAAGTGCCGCAGAACGAGATCGCGCCGGCCCGGGTCGGGGTCGCCATACCAGGCGAAGCCGAGAAGAATCGCCCTGACGAGCGCCCAGGCGATCACCAGCGCCCACACGTACCGCATCATTCCATGCTTCCTCCTGCTGCCGCCTTGAAGCATACTCCGAGCTGAGGTGCACCGGCAATCCTCCAATCGCCATAAGAGGCAGTTCGTGCTTCGATACCTCAGCACGAGCGGGAACGAAGGGTATCGATCATGCCGCTAGATACACGTGTATCTTATCAGACAAGCAGTATTGACAGGATTTCCGAGTGACGATACAAGTAGCAACGCACTCATGACGACACAAGGTTCGAACAGCAAAACGGACGACGGCAAGAGCCGGCCGAAGATCGACTGCCACCGGTGCGTGCACTATTTCGTCACCTGGCAGCCGTCGGCTCCGCACGGGTGCCGGGGGCACGGGTTCAAATCGCGGCAGATTCCTTCGGTCGTCGTTCAGTCGAGCTCGGGAATGCCTTGCCTACTCTATACGCCCAAGCGGTGAATCCGCCCTTCCGGGAAATGGTGTAACAACTTGGTTCCACACGCCTTTGGAGATGGGTGATGGGCATTACCAGAAATTCGCACATTTGCAATTTGGGGAGGCGTGTGATAAGGTACCGCGTCATTTCTGTGCAGGAGGCATGGTCTGGCCAGATTCGGAGGGTTCCGGGCGCATATCCGGTGCGCGTTTGTCGATTTTTCAAACAAAGTGCTCAGTTCTTTCGCGACTCGAGCCGATGAGTAACGAAGAAGATCGACCTACCGACAAACGCAAGGAGGCAATCAGCCTAACCATGGAACAGTGCAACAGGATCCATTTCATCGGCATCGGCGGTGTGGGAATGAGCGGTCTCGCGCAGATCTGTCTCACCGCCGGCAAGCCGGTCAGCGGGTCTGATGTAGCCTCCAATGCCAACACCAGAGCCCTTTCCGCCGCCGGAGCCCGCATCTTCATCGGGCACGCCGCCGCGAACATCCCTGCCGATGCAGCGAAGGTCGTCGTTTCAACCGCCATTTCCGCCGAGAACGACGAGCTTCTGGAAGCGCGCCGCCGGAATCTCCCGATCTGCCACCGCTCCGATCTGCTCGCCGAGCTGTTCCTCGACGCGAACACCGGAATCGCGGTCGCCGGCTGCCACGGCAAGACGACCGTCTCATCGATGATCTCGACGGTGCTCGTCGAAGCCGGCCAGGATCCCACCTGCGTCGTCGGCGGCTTCGTGCCCGCCCTGAACGGAAACGCGCGCGCCGGCCGTTCCGAACTGTTCGTCGCCGAAGCCGATGAGAGCGACGCCACGTTCCTCAAGTATTTCCCGCACAGCGCTGTCATCACGAACATCGACAACGACCACATGGACCACTACGAGAGCCTCGACGCGATCATCAAGGCATTCGAGATCTTCGCGAGCCATATCAATCCCGACGGCACGCTCTACCTCTGCACCGACGATCCGATCGCGCGGAACATGACGCTTCCCGAAAACCGGCGGATCACCACCTACGGCATTTCCAACCCGGCCGATGTGATGGCCACCGAGATCGACCTCCAGCCGTTCGGCTCGAGATTCACGCTCGTCATCGGCGGCGTCCTGCGCGGCACGTTCGAGCTGCGCGTTCCCGGGCGGCATAACGTTCTCAACGCCCTTCCCGTGATCGCGTTCGGCCTCGATATCGGTCTCACCGTGCGCCAGATCCAGGACGGCCTCCGGCGCTTCCGCGGGGCCGGCCGCCGCTTCGAGCTGAAGGGCACCTGCGACGGCGTCACCGTCATCGACGATTACGGCCACCACCCGAACGAGATCAAGGCGACCCTCGCCGCGGCCAAGTCGCTGAATGCGAACCGCGTCATCGTCGTGTTCCAGCCGCACCGGTACACCCGCACCCAGTTCCTGAGCCGCGAGTTCGGCCGCTGCTTCTCGGAGTGCGACAAGGTGTTCATCACCGAGATCTACGCCGCTTCCGAACAGCCGATCCCGGGCGTGTCCAGCAAGCTGATCATCGACCAGATGCCGGTCGCCGACCGGCGCAAGGCGAAACAGGTCAAGACCTCCGACGACCTGGCGTTCCAGCTGATGCAGATGCTCGAGCCGGGCGACGTGGTCTTCACCCTCGGCGCCGGCACGATCACCAACCTGGGAACGGAACTGCTCGACCGGATGCGCATGAGAGCGCACCAGCTCGCCGAGCTCACCGCCCAGCCCGCCGTCTGATTTTCAGGACTCGCCTCCCATGACGCACGTCATTGCAGCCCTGCTCATGCTGTCACTTCCGGTCTTTGCCGGCAGACTTCTTGTCGATGCGACGTTCAAATGCCTCGATTTCCTGAAACAGCGATACGGCACCTGAGGTATTTCGCTCGTCAGGCAACAACGTCATCGGACATCACCACGAGCGGGCGGGGAACACTTCCCCGCCCGCTCGTGCGTTTGATGCCGTGTCGCCGGCATCGCGCGTCAGCGCATCACGGCGTCGTGACGCCGAGCACGTAGGAGCCGCTTCCGAGGAGGAACTCCTGCATGATCTTCTCGACGTCCTCGCGCTTCACGGATTTGATCAACTCGGGATACTTCTCGGCGTGCTCGAACCCGAGGCCGAGGAACTCGTCGCTCGAGAAGACGCCAGCCTGAGCCTCGTTGTTGACCAGTTCGAGGGCGTGCTGGCCGATAATATACTGTTTGGCATCATTGAACTCCTCGTCCGTGAAGCCCTGCGTCCGGATCTTTTCGAGTTCCTCGATCAGCCGGTTCTTTGCCGTCTCGGTCTTTTCGACGGCAGTGCTGAGAGTCGCGAAGAAGTATCCCGTCACGCGCGTGCCGACGTTCGTTGCGAACACCGAATAGGCAAGCGAGTCCTTGTCGCGCAGGTTGGTGAAGAGCCGCGAAGACATGCTTCCCGAGAGAATGTTCGTCAGGATGTCCATCGCGGGGCCCCGTGGATCGTTTCTGCTGAAGGTGCGAGTCGCAACCATGATCTGCGACTGCTCGCGATTCTTGCGCTCGGTGACCGTGACGGGAGAAGAGATCTTCTGCCATTTCGGCTCGCGCATCTCATTGAGGCTGCCTTTATCGATGGCGGAGAGCTGTGACATCAGGCGGTCTTTCACGTCGCGAATGAAGATATCTCCGACGACCGCAACGACCATTCCCGAGCCGACGTACTGTTTTCGGAAGAATTCCTTCACGTGGGAACGGCGCATGTCCTTGACCTGGTCGGCAAGGCCGAGGCTCGGATACCCGAGAGGATGGTCGGGAAACAGCGCCTTGAGAACATGCCGGCTGGTGAACTGATACAGATCGTCTTCCTGCGCCTTGATCTGTTCGAGGGCCTGGTCACGTTCCTTTTCGAATTCATCCTCCGGGAACGAGGCGCCGGTCAGGATCTCCATCACCAGGTCGAAGGAAGGGTCGAACTTTTCGGAGAGACACTGCATGTCGATCGACGCGTAACTTTTCGCGGCCGAACAGGAAATCTGCGTTCCGAGCGACTCGAACGCCCGGGCGATCTCTTCCGCCGACTTTTTTTCGGTTCCTTTGAGAAGCATCTCGGCGGTGAGGTTCGCCAGGCCGGCTTCGCCCTTGCCTTCGCGCATTCCGCCGGCATCGACATGGATCGAGACGGCAACGAGGGGCGACGAATGGTTCTCTCGCAGGATCAGCCTGATCCCGTTTTCGAGGGTGACCATCTCAGGCTTCTGCGGACCTGTTGCGATGAGGGGTTCGTAGGAGATGAGGGATACGCCGTTGTCGGTGAACAGCGTTCGGGCAACGCGCCGCACGTCATCGGTCGTGACCCCGCGAATGTGGTCGAGATAGGCATCCGCGTCTTCGAGTCGGCCGAGAATGCCCATCTGGCCGTAGGTAAACGCTTGGGACTCGGCGGTCTCGCGGGCGAAGATGGTTGCGGCAATCAACTGCTGTTTGGCTCTTTCAAGCTCTTCGGCCGAAATATCGCCGCCGGCGATCCCTTTCATCATCTCGATCACGCGCTCGCCGAACTTCCGGATCGCTCCCTGGGGCATCTGCCCGGAAACGATGAAGAGCGACGGGTCCTTGGTCGTGTAGTAGGCCGTGCCGACGTCGGTGACGAGGCGCTCCTTTTCGACGAGGGTCTGATACAGACGGGATGAACGGCCGCCGCCCATCAGCACCGAGATGACGTCGCAGACGAAGTTGTCGGGATTGTCGATCGACGGGGCGTGCCAGGCGAGATTCGCATAGGCCTGCTGGATATCGCCCTCCTCGCGACGCTCACGGCGGACGGTCTGGATGGGCTCGCTGGCGATCGTCTGGACGGGAACGGGAACTGCCGCTGCCGCCCCCATCGTGCGCTTCACCGTTTCGAGCGCCTGGTCGGCGTCCACGTCGCCGACGATCACGACCCACATGTTCGACGGAACATACCACCGTTTATAATATTCGTACAAAGCGTCCCTCGTCGCCGAGGCGAGAGACGCCTCGTATCCGACGATCGGATGGCTGTAAGGATGGACCGTGTAGGCCGTTTCCTTCGTCATATCATAGAGACGATCTTCGGGCTGGTCCTTCCCCATGCGAAGCTCTTCGAGGACGACCTTCCGCTCCTTCTGGAACTCCGCTTCATCGAAGGCGCTGTTGAGCACCGCATCGGCCTGCAGTTCCATCAGCCGGGCAAAATGCTCGCGGGCCCCGGTGACGTGGAAGCACGTGCAGTCGGACGACGTGAAGGCGTTCTGGGCGGCGCCGAGCTTTTTGATCTCGCTGTCCAGCTTTCCCGTCGGGTAGGTCGGCGTGCCCTTGAACATCATGTGCTCGATGAGATGCGTGAAGCCTTCTTCTCCGGGCCTTTCGTTTTTCGAGCCGACGCGAATCCAGACGTTGACCGCGACGACGGGCGCCGACCGCATCTCCTTGATGAAGACGGTGAGGCCGTTTTCGAGCGTGAACAGCCTGCCGGCGTCCGCCTTTTTTACAGGGACGGCCTGTGCCGCAACGGCGGCGATGGAGAAAGCCACGAAGAGCAGACAGACAAGCGTTCGGAAGGTATTCCACGACCTGATGCGCACGGGACAAGGCCTCCTTGCTTCAATTCGGCGCATTTTAGCACAGGAAGCAACCAAACGGCAGATCCAGCGCTCCATTTCCCATAGGCCGTCGGAAAAGCCGCGCACGCGCCGAATTTGAAGTTTCTTTCTTGTGTCCGTGAAGAATTCTGCCGATAGCTAATGACAAACTCATTTCCATTGGAGAACGCCGAATGAATCTGCGAACACGAAATTTCCTCATCGGAAGCCTCTCAGCCATCACATTAACCGCAGCCGTGACCGATGTGCGGGTCCTCGAGGCCATCAGCGAGAACCCGGCTTTCAGCAGCGTCAGCCCCGAGCTTCGTCTCGGGGTCGACCTCGGTATTCTCGACGAGTCGGACCTGGACAGTGCCTCGCTTTCGGCACCGATCACACGCCGTTCATTCGCCGTCATTCTCAAGAAAGTCCTGCAGATGGTCGGCGCGCCGACCGGATCGGAACTTTCCGATCTCCACACGTCAGGGATTTTCAATCCAGCGCCGCATAAAAGGGGCGTATCGCGCAAGGCCGCACTCGAAGCCCTTGCCCGAACAACCATCTATCTTTCCGACAACGGCTTCATCACCCTCGAGGAAAAAACGGCTCAGAATTTCACGGATTACCGGATTCCGGAAAAATACACCCAGGCGATCGCATTCCTGCGCGAGAAAGAGATCGCCCGCGGCTATCCCGACGGCCGGTTTGGCGTTTCCCGCCTTCTGTCGAAACGGGAAGCCGTCTCCCTGCTGTATCGTTTCTACGAGCAGATTTCGGCTTCGCTGATGATGAAAGGCGATACGAAAGGCCTCCAGTTCGTCGATCTGCCGCTCGATCATCCGGCCATGGCCAGTCTGAGAGCTATGGAAAACGCGGGCGCCTTCGACACGATGAAGTTTTCCCGGAGTTTCGACGGGTATTCGCCCCTTCGCATCAACGAAGCCGTGGCAATCGTCGAAGGCATTCTCAACAAATACTCGCATACCGAGGAAGCGGCCGCCGTAAAAGGACTCCTGTCCGACCCGGCATCAACGCTTCCTACGACCCGTGGCGAGCTCACGATCCTGCTCGGGCACATGGTCAAGGCGTTTCCCGCCGAGATCGGCATCGTTCCCGAGGCCTACTGTTATAACGACGTTGCCGCCGGCACGAAAGAGGCGCAGGCCCTTGAGGCTCTCGGGAACAAGGGACTGTTCATCGGCTATCCGAACGGGACGTTCATGGGCATGGAAATCATCACCAGATTTGAAGCCGTCGGAATCATCGGCACGGTTCTCACCACCCTGCAGTTGGTTCCCTCCGATTCCGGCGTTCAGCTCGCCGGCAAATCGGATTTCGAGTCGTTCGCGAACCTTCTGAGGGAAAAGCGGGCGCGAATTCAGAGCATTCTCCATCGCAAGCCTCGTGCGTCGGCGGAGCGGTGAGAAAAAGATTCCCCCGGCCGAAGCCGGGGGAAAACGAAGCGAAAAGGCGGCAGCTAAGCGTTGCCGACCTCTCTCGTGAAGGACAAGGCACGAACGACCGCGGCGTCTTTCACCGTAGGACACCCGATGATCTGGGAGACGAGAGACGCGGCCTCGAGGGCATTTTCGAGACTTCTTCCGCAATACAGTCTTACGGTGCTGAATCCCTGATGATTTCTCACATACGCCTTGATCGACCACATGCAGGCCTTCGCCGTCAGCAGGCATTCGGCCGTGGGACAGACTTCGATCTGCATGATATCCATGAAGTGGCAGGAAGCCGACTGGTGAACGAACAGTCCGTTCTCCTCAAGTTCGATTTTTTTGTCGCGTTTGCTGATGACGACGTTTTTCCGATAGGTCATGATCATGCCGCCGATGGCGGCGAGAGCGACGGCGGCGCAAATGCTGCCGAGTTTCACGAAGCTGAAGAAACAGAGGAGCCGGTGCCCGGCCACGATCTGCCACGCCATGCAAAGGCCCGCCAGGATGAAGGCGAAACCCAGAGCGGAACAGCCGCGGGACGTTCTGAACACGACGTCGATCGGACAGTTGTCTTCGATCTTCATACCTTTCAAAAAACTCAGGAATGTCATTCTCAATGCTCCGCTCTCATCGATTTTATAAATGTATTCAACTTCGAAAGTAGGCGGATAGTATCAGATTTATTTGCATTGAGTCAACGCTTTTTGCCATTGAAAATGGCGTACCCCGGGACTTTCGCGCTCTATATATGTTTTAGATGAATATTATTTTCCGTGTACATCTTATTCGGCTCCCGCAGAGGTTTTCCTGAAATATTTAAGGCCGGATTTTTCATCCGGCCTTTTGCAACGCCTCGAGTACGGTTGTCTGTACATATTTAAAAGCTTTTCCAGTTCAGACTCCGCGTAAGCAAGTGTACACATCCGGGATCCGTCTCGCGATTCCACGATTCAACGAGATCCTGGTGAGACACGGTCGGAATTCCCAGACGGTGCAGAACGAACGTCGCCAGCCCGACTCCGGCGATGGGCTTTCCGCCGAAACTGCCGTCATACACCCGATGTACCCCGCACGACGGGCTCCGCTCCGAGAGAATAGCCCCGTCGGCGGTGAGCGTCCGGGCAATGTGGCCCGCGGCTTCCGCGCCTGCGACGAACGGTCTCGTCACGTCCGCCCCGTCGATCGCGAGGACGCGCGTGCGGCCGGCCAGAACCGATTCGGCGCTTCCCTGGAGTTCGGAGGGAAGCCTCGGCGTCGGCAGTCCGCCGAGCTGCTCGGGACAGACCGGAACAAAAACGATGCCCGCCGCTTTCGCGGCAGGCACCAGTCTGCAGAAGTGGGATTCCCAGGCCGGATGGAATGTTCCCTTGTAGTTGCTCGCTACGCCAAGAAGGCAGGCGCTGACGAGGATGATCCGGCCTGGCACGGAGAATCGCCCATCAATGGCCGAGAGCGGTCGGGAAACTTCGAAGCATGTAGATCAGCGAAGGACCGATCAGCCACACGAAGATGCTCGGGAAGACGAAGACGACGAGCGGAATGAGAAGCTTGACCGGGAGCTGGTTGACACGCTCTTCGGCCTGGATCATCCGTTGATACCGCATCTGCTCGGCCTGGGCGCGGAGGGTGGGCCCGATTTCCGCGCCGAGGCGCTGTGCCTGGATCAGCGAACTGACGAAGGCGAAGAACGACAGCACCTGGACCCGGTCGGCCATCTCGGTCAGGGCCTCCTCGAGACTTTTCCCGTATTTGATGTCCGCCAGGAACATCTGGAACTCGATGACGATGTCCGTCGGGCGGGATTTTTCGACGATCTTCTGCATGCCGCCGATCAGATCGAGACCGGCTTCGATCGACAGCGACAGGAGGTCGATCGCGTAGGGAAGCTCGTATTCGATGTTCTGCTGCCGCTTTCGGATCAATTGCGCAAGATACATTTTCGGCAGATAGAATCCGATCGGAAGCAGCACGATGAGAAACACGATTCCAAGGGCGCCGAACCGCAGGGGATTGAACAGGAAGAGAACGACGAGCACGAGGAGAACGGCGACAAGCTGTTGGACAGACATGAACTCGTTTACCGAGAGGTCGCCGGGGTTCCCGGCGGCGCCAAGCAGATAGCGAAGTTCATCGCGCATGCGGTTGATGAGATTGCCCCCCAGGGCTTCGTTCACGCCGGCGAGCGGTCGCAGGATCACCTTGAGAATGGACCAGCGGCCCGCCTTTTTCTTCGGATCGTTGGCGACCGCCATCTGATCTTCCGGATCGGGCATGATGCTGCTTGTCATGCGATTGATGAAGATAAGCCCAAGGATCGACGAAAGCAGGGAGGCGATGAGAACCAGCTGTCCGAGCGGATTGTCGATGAGCGGCACGATATACGACGGGTGCCAGATGAAAATGAGGCCCGCGAAAACCAGCGGGAGAATTCCGATCAGGTTGCCGGAAATCCGCGCATGCGCCGTGCCGGCGACGATTTTCCCCATGATGCGCTTGCGCTCAGCGATGGTGATGACGATCTGTTTGTACAGATCTTCGAGGTTGCCGCCGGTATCCTGCTGGAAAATCGTGGCGTTGATCGCGAGTCTGAGATCAGGGCTGTTCACGCGCCTCGCGAGGTTTCCGAGAGCCTCGACCATCGAAACGCCGAGGCGGCGCTCCTGGACCAGCTTCTGAAACTCGTCGCACATCGGCGAGGGGGTCGAGACGGCCACCAACTCGAAGGCCTGATCAAGGTTGCGACCGGCCTTGAGAGCGGAGTTGATCATCAGGAGCGCCTCGATCAGCTGATCGTCGAAACTCGCTCTCATGATGTCCTGCAGGAAGGTTCTCTTCTTGCCGTCGGCCGGCCCCTTCGACCTCCGTCGGTGCATCGACTCGTCCACCTGCTGTTCGAGGAACAGGTAGATCCCGACGACGAGCACGAGGATTCCCATCACCGCAACCAGGGTTTCTTGATTGAGAGCCATAGATCCTCCTTAGGAACTTCCACTCATACGGTTACTTTTCGATTTTGAACAAACCGCCGACACGCTCGATCAGCCGCCCCGGGCACTCCCTGATGAAGAGCGGAACGTAGCCCGTCGGCAGCATTTCTCCGAACACCCGGCCGTCTTCGCCGATCCATTTCTTGTCAAATTTGAAGATGGTCTCGAGCTGGATCGACACGTCCTGCATCCCGACCACTTCCGATATCTCGATGACGCGCCGCGTCCCGTCGGAGAGACGAGCGGTCTGAATGACGATGTTGACCGCGCTCGCGATCTGCTCCCGAACGGCGCGCAGGGGAAGGTCGACGCCCGCCATCAGAACCATCGTTTCGAGGCGGGCCAGGGCATCGCGTGAGGAGTTGGCGTGAAGCGTCGTCAGCGACCCCTCGTGGCCGGTATTCATGGCCTGGAGCATATCGAGCGCCTCTTCGCCGCGGCACTCCCCAACGATGATCCGGTCGGGGCGCATGCGAAGGGCGTTTCGAACCAGATCGCGAATCGTCACCTGGGTCTTCGCCTCACCAGCCTGCTGCCGGGCCTCGAGCCGTCCGAGGTTTTCCTGGGCGAGCCGCAGTTCGGCGGAGTCCTCGATGCAGATCACGCGTTCGTCGGGCTGCGTATTCATCGAGAGAACGTTCAGTAGCGTCGTCTTCCCGGAGCTCGCGCCCCCCGATACGATGATGTTCCTGCGCATCTTCACGCAGAGCTTGAGAAACTCGGCTACGGAGGGCGTGAACGCCTTGAACCGGAACACGAGATCGTCGAGGCTGTAGGGCGTACTCGAGAATTTGCGGATCGTCAGCATCGGGCCCGTCAGCGAGAGCGGCGGAATGATCGCATGGACGCGCGAGCCGTCCGCGAGGCGGGCATCGACGAAGGGATTCCGCTCGTTGACCGTCCTGCCGATCGGCATGAGAATACGATCGATGACGGTCTTCACCTGGTCGGTATTGCTGAACGATTTCCCCGACAGTTGCAGTTTTCCCCGCTTCTCGATGAAAATTTTCGAAGGCCCGTTCACCATGATCTCGTCCACGTCGGGATCGCGGATGAAGTCTTCCAGGGGCCCCAACCCGAGAATGTCGTCCAGCAGGGCTTTTTTCAGCTCCGCGTATACGTTGCGGTTCTCGATCTGAGGCGGCGGATTCCGCTTGAAACTCAGTTCTATATTATGCTCTACTTTTTTCCGAAGCTCCTGGTCCGTCATCCCGAAGCGCTTTTCGAGTGTGGAGATGATCTCGCTTCTGATCGACCGCTGGTATTCGACCAGGACTTCGTCGACGGGAGGCACGACCTCCTGCTCGTCGGGCCGGATTCGCTCCGCGGCCTGGTTTTCCATCGCCTTCTCGGCGAGTTTCGCGATGGCCTCGTCGAGATGCTTGTCGCCCGCGGCGCTTTCGACCGCGCTTCCCATCGGAAGGAGGAACTCGCGCGCATGAAGTTTCGATTCGGTGTCCTCGGTCTCGGTATCGACCATGTTCCGAACCATGATGACCCGGTTCGTAAAGTTTGGCCATTTGCCGACTTCGATCAGGAACCGTTTCGCGAGTTCCGGGGAGCCGTCCTGTGCCGCGTAGAGATAATATATCACATCGGATGCCAGCAGAACCGCCTGGGGAAAGGGCGTCATGAAGAGCGTCAGATCGATGACGGCATAGGCGTTTCGCTGGGAGAGGCATCGCAACAGGCGATCCATGGCGGGACCGAGATCGGCTTCGTTCACGATGAATCCGGCACCGAGCGGCTCGTTCGGGCGAATGCCGGTGAAGGGCATCAACCAGAGGCCGTCCCGTTCGCTGAATTTCTCTGCGACGTTTTCCGGCGTCAAGCCGGTCCAGTCGCTCTTGAAATACTCCATGAACGACATGCCCGAGCTTTCAGCGAGATCGTATTTCGCGACGATCGCCGAGGGAGCGAACCAGTTACACTCGATGAAGGCGACGTTCCGCCCGCTTCGCTGACGAAGCGCCCGGGAAAATCGGAGGGCGGTCGAACTCTTGCCGATTCCTCCCTGGAAACTCGTGAAAACAAACACTTCGGCACGCGGTCCGGCGTTTGCCATATCCTCTCCTGACACTGATTTCACGCGTATTAGATCACAGCCGTCTGCGGACTGTCAATGTACGGGGAAGACCAAGGAACGTCTCACATTACTATTGCCGGAGCGTTGAGTCAATCGATGCGTTCCGCCAAAAGCGTCATGCCTGATGTCGATACCGGCGTTGAACGGATACTCACTTCGGAGTATCATCGGATCACGCCATGGCAACGAACATGCAGACGGCCGTTTCGGTCGATTCCCTGACGAAGAGCTTCGGAAAACACGAAGCCGTGAAGGGCATCTCGTTCGACGTCGCTGCGGGAACGATCTTCGGCTTCCTCGGCCCCAACGGCGCCGGCAAGACGACGACCATGCGGATGATCACGGGCATGCTCGCCCCCACGTCAGGCCGCATCACCATCGCAGGCCTCGACATGCCCGACCGGCGCGATGCGATCAAAGCCTTGATCGGCGTCGTCCCGGACCACCAGAACCTGTACGACCGCCTGACCGCGCGCAGACAGCTTCGCCTCTTCGCCGATCTCACCGGAGCCGCGCCGGCACGCGTCGACGAAGTCATTTCGCTCGTCGGCCTCGGTGAGTATGCCGACATCCCTACCGTCAGACTCAGCAGAGGCTGGCGGCAGCGTGTCCTTATCGCGCGCGGTCTGCTCCATCATCCGAAGGTGTTTTTCCTCGACGAACCGACGTCCGCGCTCGATCCCCAGTCCGCCATCTCGATCAGGGGCGTCGTCAGGCGTCTTCGCGACGAAGGCACGACTATTTTCCTGACGACGCATTACATGGAAGAGGCGTCCGATCTCTGCGACCGAATCGCGATCCTCCACGACGGCCGGATCGTGGCTTCCGACACGCCCGACAACATCCGGATGCGGTTCGGCCGCCCCCTTATCGACGTCACGCTTCGCAGCCGCGAATCCGGCCCAGACAAAACGGTTTCCCTTCCCATCGGCGGTCCCGAAACCCCGGCCAGAATCTCCGGGTGGCTCGCGGACGGTTCCGTCGTTCGCATCCACACCCAGGAAGCAACCCTGGAAGAAGCGTTTCTCCGCCTCACCGGCTCGACCTGGCACCCCCAGCCCGAAACGTTCGACGACCTGCCGAAACCGTCACAGGCGGAACATCCATGAACCCGCGACGCATCTTCGCCCTGTTCAAGAAAGACCTTCTCGACGCCTCACGCAATTACCACGTGCTTTTGCTCGTCGCCACGCCGATCATTCTCTCCCTCCTCTTCTCGAATCTCTTTTCGGAAAGCCGCTCCAACACGATGATGCCCCGCGTCGGCGTCCTCGCCCCGGGCGGAAGTCCGCTTCTCGAAAAGCTGCAGCCGAAAGAGTTCGGAATCCGCCTCGTGAGCTTTTCCTCGCGCGATGAAATGGAGTCCCGCATCGCCGAAGGGGACGTGAGCTTCGGCCTTGTCCTTCCGTCCGTTCTCCCGCAGGCGTCGGGCCCTCGGAACCTGCCGAAGCTCACCATGATCTACCCCGTTGAAACGCCTGAATATGCCGTGGAACGGTTCCGCAGCACGCTCGAGGGAGAGTTGCGCAAATTTCTCGGAAAGCCGGCTCCGCCGCTTCCGATCGAGCTATCCTTCGAACCCATCGGCGGCACATCTGCCAAACAGCGCAGTTTCGGCGGGGACATGCTCCCCATGCTCATCCTGATGGCGATGGGCATGATCGGGCTTCTCGCCCTCCCCCTCTCGTTTGCCGAGGAGCGCGAGAGACGCACCCTCGATGCCCTGTTCCTGACGCCGACCACCACGACGGAATTGATCGTCGGCAAATGCCTCTTCAGCTTCGTTCTCCAGCACGTCACGGTCCTCGCCATGGTCGCCCTGAACGGGCGCTGGGACGGAAACCAGCCGTATTTCTGGCTGTTCGTCTCGCTTGGAAGCTTGATGTTTTTGCTCGTGGGGCTGTTCGTTGCGGCCGTCGCAGAAACCCAGGCGTCCGTCAACGCGATGGGAAGCAGCCTGTTTCTCTGCTTCCAGATGGTTCCGACCCTCAGCGCCACCAACGATCTGCTGCGCATGGCGGCGAATATCGTGCCTTCGACCTACGTCCTTCGGGGAATCCGCAAAGCCCTGTTTCTCGATCTCTCGAAAGTCGATATCGTCGGCGACCTGCTGGTGCTGGCCGCCGTCACGGGAGTGCTGTATCTGATGACGAGGTTCGTTTTCCGCCGCATGCAGGTGGCGTGATCGTCTTGCAAAGAGAAGGGATTCAGGGTTATCCTTCGGAGCCACTCCATCAACAAGGTGTCTAGCAACAGCGATTTCTCATGGAAAAAGTCAATTTCGACGACATAGTACGAAATCTCATGGTCTTCCTGAAAGGCCAGGTGCCGTCCCTGCAGTCAAAGCACTCACGGGACGACCTCGTGCACCAAATCCAAAACATCGTTTACACGCTGAGAACGTTCCTCATCCAGCTCGAAGCAGCCTCTTCCTCGGATCCGCGCAAGACCCCCGAATACCAGAGCGCGCTACAGGAAATCGAGGGATTCAAGAAAACCAACGCCCGTCTCGAGGAATCCCTCTTCCTCGAGATGAGCAAACATCAGAAACTGACGGCCGAGATCGACAAACAGGCTGTTCTGCTCAAGGATCGCGACCAGACTATCGCCCAGCTCAACAACGAGATCGCCGCGTTGCAGCGCCAGATCGGCGAACTCCAGAACAGGCCGGCGACCGAGGTGCAGAGCGCCGTTCTCGAGGCCCAGCAGGCGGCCCACGAGCAAGAAAAGGCCGCGTTCGCCGAAGAGAGAGCCCGCCTGGAAGCGGCGGCGGCCGAGGCCGCCTCGAAAGCGCAGTCTGCGACGGAAGAATTGATCCGGCTGTCGACCGAACTGAACAAGGTTCGCGATGAGTATGACCGCGCGACCCAGCGCCTCGACGAACTGCAGAGCCTCACCGAAACCATCGACCGCGAACGTCAGATGAAAGAGCGCGCAGAGCAGGCTCTCGGCGCCGCGAAGCTCGAGTTCAACCAGGAGCGGGAGCAGCTCGCCGCGGAAATCGAGAAGTATCGCAAGGACTATGAGGAACTGAAAAACCAGCCCCTCAAGGACCAGGACACCTATCGCAAGATCATCAAGGCGCTCCAGGAAAAGATCGACAAGCTCCAGCGCACCCTGCACAGCGGACCCGCGGGAGATGCAATTCAGAACATCCAGGCGGCAGCGGAGGCCCGGATCAAGGCGCTCGAAATGGCCCTCGCCGAGGCGAAGTGCCAGATCGAGCTCGGCACGCCGGTCTCACCCGAAAAATTTGAAAACCTCACCCGCGAAAACAACGAACTCCAGCAACGGATCATCGATCTCGAAGCGACCGTGCGGCGGCTCCTGGCCACCCAGGAACACGCGCAGAGCGGCCAGAACGAAGGCCTCTCGAGCGGTTTCCGGTGCGACGAAATCATCCTGTTTTTCGAAGTGCTGACGACGCTCATCGCGAAGCTGGGCACAGCGCCCGAAAACCGCGATCTCCGGCAGAAGGCGGAAAAGGCATTCGCCGTCCTCGAGAAGACGCACGCGGTCGAGCCCGTCTCGTCACTCGGCCGAATGTATGAAGAGAAGATGCACAAGGTCGTCAAATCCTTCATCGCGCCGTTCCTCGACGACGGCATGATCGTCAACGAGATCAGCCGCGGGTATCTCTCGGGCGACCAGATCATCCAGCGCGCAGTCGTTTGGGTGGCGAAATCCCGTTTCCAGTGCTCGGATTGCGGCTCGCCGTCGAGGCCACAAGATAATTTCTGCCCCAAGTGCGGCCTCGAACTCTGCGCCCCCGACGGAACGCCGAAACGCCGGCTGCCTCAGCTTCCCACCGATCCGGAGATCGGCATCCAGCTTCTCGATATTCTTATCGAACGGCGCCAGATCAAGGCGATGCAAGGCCTTCTCTCGCATCTCATGATGGCGAATCCCGGCCATAACGGCCTTCTGATCCGCAACAAGCAGATCACCCAGATCCTTTCGGAATTGCCGCCGGAAGACTAAGACTCGACAGAACGGAGACCGGCCACATGTCGGACATCGAACAGAATTCTGATGCGAACCAGCTGACGACTCCCGAAGGGCATCGGGGCCCGTCCCTCGGCGATCAGATCGAGGAACTCGAAAACCGGTTTCCCTGGGGAATCATCGGTTTTCTCGGCGCCTGGGCGTATCTTCTGCTGACCTACTGGCTCTGAGTTTCGTCAGGGACGCTGGTCGAGAAGCCAGGCCTGTACCCTGTTCACGACGTTCTGGAGCGTCAGCGTCGTCTCTCCTGCGGTACCGTCCCGCCGGAAATACCGGCAGCCGTGGCCTTTCACGTCGGTGTTGACCGCGGAACCGCCGACCGTCGTCACCGGCATGCCGATCAACTGCACGCCGGCGTTCGTTCCCGACAGGTTCAGCCCCTTGATGCCGTAATCCCCCGAAACCGCCGAGTTGTACCGGTTCAGGAGCAGGCTGAGGTAAAACCGGCCGAGGGTGCGTGAGAACGGTTCGTTCGTGATGGCTTCGATCGCCTGGTACCCGACCTTGGTGCCCGTGCTGAGGGCGCGCGTGATCTCCCTGGAGGTCGTGCCGTATCTGTTTGCCTCGGCGAGGAAGCGGACGAAGAGGTAGGAAAGTCCGTAACTTTCGATGCCGTACCAGTTCGTCAGCGACATCTTGTCGAACGCGGTCTGCGCCTGCATCATCTTGATGATCTGAGCGGTGTTCGCGTCGCCCGCCGAGATTCCATAGCCGGCGATATCTTCGGCGTATTTCGCCTCTCCCTCGGCAAGCCAGGTTTCTTCAAAACCGTTCATCGCGAGCCGTTTCTGGTAAAAGTTCACCATGTGCTGGAACTCGTGCGCGATCGTTCCGTATCGGACGACATTCGTCAGCCCGGAACTCGAATACCGCGCGTAGATGATTTTGCGCGCGTTGCTCTCGCGCAGCTGGACGTCGAGCGGGTTGTTCAGATAGAGGTCGGCGCCGTAGAACAGCCCGATGATCCCGTCTCGCATCGCGTTCGTCAGGAGGATCGTCAGGTGCGTGTCGTTGTCCGGTCCCTTCGCCGGCTCGTTGCCGTATGCGTCGCGAACCGCCGCGGCGATCCCTTCCTCGAACTTGAGCCGGATATCGGATACGAGGCCGTAATCGGGTGATCCGATCGAAGTATCGACATAGATATAGAGTTGATCGCTCGTCCCGACGCAGCGGGCCCTGATGACGTTGTTCGGAAACGCCGTCGTCGTCGCCACGTTTCCATAGGAAGTGATATAGAAGTTCCGTTCGTCGCCGACGACGACCGATGACCTGATCGACGCGGCCGGGCCGGCACCATCCACGTCCGGCATGCCGAGCGAGGCGAGCCTTCGCTCGAGTTCGCGCACGGCTGCTTCCGGCGTCGCGCCGAACGATTCCGGCAGAACGGGTTCTCCGGTCGTCACGACGTTCGGACTTATCCGGAAACTGGACGTCGCCTCGACGCCCACGACCGAAGCCAGGAGAGTTCGGCCTATCCCGAGATTCGGTACCGAGACGGCAGCGGTTTCCCCGCTCGAAAGCGTCACCGGGAAGCCGGCCGATCGGAAGTTCGTCGGAAGCGGCAGGTCAGCCGCCATCGTGAAGCCGGCCTGGACGCCGGTGATCAGCTTGTTCAGCGCCAGGTCCGTCGCCGAATTGTTGGCAAGCGAGACGATCTGGTAGGCGCCAGGCCAGAACGGCGTCGTCGGCGTCAAACGGAGGATGGACGGCGTTTCCCAGAATGTCGCGTAACTTCTCGCCGGGCTGAACGAGATCGCATTCTCCACGGACGTCTGGCTCATGGGCTCGCTGAACGTGAAGGTGATCGCCGTTCCCGTCGCGACGCCCGTCGCACCCGCCGCGGGAACGACCGAAAGGAGCGTCGGCGCCGTCGTGTCGGCGGTGATCGCCTGGAGCGTCGTGAAGCTGTTGGTCGAGGACGTCGCCGATGCCGTGCCGTCGGAAGCCCGGACCTTCCAGTAATACGTCTGACCGGCATCGAGGGCAGCCGGAACGTATGTCGGGGTCGTGAGCCCCGTGACGAGGGGCGTCGAAAGCGTACTGTTCAGCCCGAGGAACACGTCGTATGTGAGCGCATCGCCGTCCGGATCGCTCGCCGTCCAGGAGAGCGTCGGCTGCGTGGCGACATGTGCGGCGGCGTTCGCCGGCGTGTTCAGCGTCGGTGCCAGCGGCGCCCCGTTCGCCTGCACCGTCGTCGTGAACGTCCAGACGGAGGGGTTCGCGTTGGTCATTCCCCCGGCATCCTTGGCCACGACCTGCCATGAATATCTTGTGCCATTTTTCAGAACGGCCGGCACGAGAAGATACTTGTAGGTGACGCCGCTGGCGACGCATGGCAGCGGGGCGGTCGTGCCCAAGAAGACGTCGTACGTCATGGCGTCGCCGTCGGGTTCCGTCGCGTCCCAGCGGAGCTGCGGCCTGGTTTCGACGCCGGTCGCCCCGTTGGCGGGATACACGGCCGCCGGGTCGCCGGGCGGGTTGTTCGGCCGGTCGTAGGTCCTGAAGCTCCAGGTGGGTCCGGTCGTCACCCCCGACCGTTCGTCCGATGCGACCACCTTCCATGAATACGTCGTGCCGAGAGCGAGATTCTCGAGCCGCGCGACGGGGAAATTCGTGGTCGTCGCGAGCGCCGGCGCCTGCGTTCCCGTCGCGAGCCAGACCTGATAGGTGACGTGGTCGGAGGGGTCCGGGTCGCCGCCGATCCACATCAGGAGAATCGAGGGAAGCTGGCCTTGCGCCTGGTCGGCCGGGGTCGGGTTTTCGGGTGTATAGGGAAGGGTATTGTTGCCGTCGCCCGTCGTGAACTGCCACTGGGAATAATCCGCGCTGATCGCTCCTGACGTATCGCGGCAGATGACGTGCCAGATGTAGTCCTGGTAGACGGAAAGGCCGCTCACCTGCCAGTACGGAGTCGCGACGTTGCTCGCGATCAGTACCGCGGGGCTGCCCAGCTTCGATAGGAACACGTCGTAGACGAGCGCGTCGCCGTCAGGGTCGGTTGCCTGCCACCGCAGCGTCGGGGAAACGGACTGGCCGGTCGCCCCGTCTGCGGGCATCGGGGAAGTCGCTTTCAAGGGCGCCTGGTTATTCGGGTTCCCTGGGCCGCCCGAACCGTCGGCGACGTAAACCGTGAAAGCGGCTTTGCCGGTTCCGCCCTTCCCGTCGTCTCCCGTCACCTCGACGACATACGTGCCTGCAACGGAAGGAGCCGTATACAGCGTGCTCTGGCCCTGGCTGTTGCTGAAACTTCCCGCCGTGCAGCTCCAGGCGAACTGGACGACGTCGCCGTCCGGATCGAGAGCCGTCGCAAACAGGCTTCCCTGACCGCCGGCGTTCAGCGACGAAAAAGCGGCGCTCACTTCGACGGTCGGGGCGTTATTTCGATTCACGGCCGTGGATGGGGTGAGGGCGATCGTGACCGCCGTCTGGCCGGTGTCACGGAACGTGAGCAGGAAGATCCTGGTCTCGTATCCAGGAGCGGATACGGCGGCCTGCCAGGAACCCGGCGGAACCGGCCCGATCGACGCGTCCCCGCCCGCGCCGCTCGTGACGGATCGCCCCCACAGAGTGATTCTGGCACCCAGCACGGCGGCGCCCGAATCGCGATTGAGAATCCGGAGCGTCAAAGTCCGAGCGGCATAGACGAGCTGGAGCGACGACGGCAATTGCCACGTCGCATACTGCGACGAAACGCTGACGAGGTCCGAACGCTGCCTGTAGGCCTGGCCTCCCGCCGCAATTTCGGCGATCAGGTGCCACTTGCCGACCGGCACGTTCTGAATGAGAAACTTTCCGTCGCCGTCGGTGACGGCCGTCAGATCAGGCCTCTCCTCGACGAACACCGTCGCGTTCGCCTGCCCGCCCCCGGCGGTTTGGGGAAGAAGCCCGGCCAGCGACTCCCTCGTGCTCCCAGAGACGGGCGCAAGTATTCTACCCTCTATATTTACAAGTGTCTGACCGACCGAAGGCGTCTGCCAATCTTCCGCGCCCCCGCCATTCGAACCGCATCCGGCGGCCACCAGAAGCAGGAGAAGGACGAACCCGAGACAGACGCCGGCCGAAAATCGCATCGTCGGTGACAGAAGTGATTCATTCCGGTCTTTCATCGCTCCCCATCATGCAGGAAATACCGACAAAAAACAAGTGGGGGAGGGTTTGAAACCCGGCCTCGAAGCGAACCGGTAGTGATCGGTCATGACGGATCGTGTTGAGCCTTCGAGTCACGAAGGGTTCCCGGATACCCCAGGAGAGCGAACGGAATATCGATAGGTATCTGGAGGATTCGGTTGCATGACACCGATGTGAGTCGCATTCCCATTGCGACTGTTCGTCAGTTCCGCGACCTCTGTTCGCTCCCGATGAGGTCGATGTTCCCCTGCGCGAGGTCTCGGCTCTGGATGTAGGACTGCTTCACGACGGCGATGTCCACGAGGTCTTTGGCGGCGGAATACTGTTTCACCTCTTCCTTGGCATCGCCCGTGTTCATCCAGGTGAGATCGATTTTCGTCGAAGCCTCCTGGATCTTTCTCGCCTCCGCGGATCGCTTCTGAAAATCCGCATCCGACTCGGTGAAGGCGACTTCCCTGCCCTGACTGTCGTATTGGACCCCCTGCTTGATCTTCGACGCATCGAAACTTTCGAGAAGGCTCTTATAGGGAATCTCCTTCCCCTCGCTGTCCTTCTGCGGGTTTTTCTCGTAGGCCTCTTTCAGCGCGCGATCTTTCACCATCAGGTCATACGCCTGCCGATACGCCTGTTGCTCTTTCTGGTCGGACGGGAGTGTCGTGCCCGACGATTCGAGCGACCGCCTGAGAAATCTCTCCTCGTCGCGGTCGATGATCGTTCGCAGGGCCTTGACGTCGTTCTCCACGTCCTGGAGCTTGTCGTGCTTCAGGAGGTCTTCCTTGATCCTCGAGACGTCGGTATCCGTGCCGCCCCAGGTGAAGGGGTTATACCAGGTGGCCGCGCCTTTCGCATCGACGTCCTTCAACTGATCGTTGGTGTTGTTGATCTCCCTGTTTGCGTTACTCAACGATTCGGTTTCGCGCTGCATCATGAACGCAAGCTGTTGAGACGACATGTCCTTGAGCGCATCGGCCGTCAGCGTCGCCGAGAACATCGACGACTGGCCCTCGGTCCCGGTCATCTTTTCCGTCGCGTTCGTCAGCACCGCCATGGCGATCGAACTCTTCACCGGCGCGGCCGCGATGAACTCGTTGCGCATCACGACGGTGGTCTTCTCGTTGTGCTCGATCATTTCCCGCGTCACCGGCACCTGCATCGCCCCGGTCAGGGAAATGTCGATCCGGGCCTGCGCGGTCTGCTGCATCCCGTCAGGCATCAGCGTGCCCGGTTCGGCCCCGCGGGCGAGATCGAAGGATTTCAGGTTCGAGCAAAGCAGTTTTTGCCCCTGGCCACCGACGTTGCGGTACAGTCTCGGTTTCCGGAATTCGTACACCACGTCGGCGACCCCCTTCGAGTCGATCCTGTTCGCGTCCTTGTTTTCGAGAAACCGCTGGAATTTGATCGTTCCCGAGTTCCCATCGGCAGCGCCGGCCACCTCCAGGGTGCCCGCCTTGATCGCCTTGAAATCGAGAGCTATCTGGTCGATGGTCTTGCGAATCTCGGACTGGAGCGCCTGCCGGGCGTTTGCCTTCGCGAAATTCCGCCGCGAGGCCGTCCAGACCTGGTAAGCGCCGCCGAGGACGACGCTGGAAAGAAGAACGCCGATCATCACTTCGACGAGGGTCACACCAGATTTGCGCATGTTCCGTCTCCCTTCGCGTGCGTCCGGTCAGTCGGATTCGGTATTATATATAGCATTAGATATACGCACCTGCCGCACGCCGGTCTTGTCGCCTTCGGTCCACCGGGCGTCGACCTGAATCCAGACCTCTCGAATCGTTTCGGGCTCGTTGGGTCGCACTCTTCCCTTGCGGACCTTCAGCTTTCCTTCCCACTTGAGATCTTTCAGCTGCGAAGCGAACTCGGCGAGAGATTCCTTCGTTTTCGGGTAGTAGTTTTCGTTCAGGACCTCCCAGGTGTTGTCCGCAAGCCCATCGTAGTCCTTGACGATCGTCTTCATGGGAACGAACTTGCACTCCTCGACGAGTCCCAGCGCCAGCCGCATGGCTTTCGAGTAGTTGTTTACCTTCACGGTGGACTTGGACCCGTATTGGATCGTCGAAAGCACCGGCAGCAGCGCTGCCGCCAGGATGAACACCGCGATCATGATCTCGATGAAGGTCACGCCGCGATACGTTGCCGCAATGCGTCTCATTGGATCCTCCAGGCTTCCCAGCCGGGGGTGAGCGTCACCTGATACCGCTCGGGATCGTATTTCCCATGCTTCGGGTGGATCGAGTTCAGCGAGGCTCTCGTCTTGTAGCCGACGTAGGTGATCTTCACGGCACCTTGCGCGGAAGCCTTGTTGAACGTGTTCGTGATCCAGTTGCCCCTGATTTCCAGTCGCTTGTCGGGGAAAATCGCCAGGCCCTTGTCGGTATAGAGCGAGCCTTCGAACCGGACGGGATCGCTCGGCGCTCCTTCGTCGAGAATCACTCCGCCGCGCCGAGCGATAAGACTGAAGACCGTGCGTGGCGTGCCGGCCACCGTTTCCTGCGCCTCGTCGTACGGATCCTCGATATTGCCGTGAAGCGTGACGTTTCCGCCCGAGACGATCGAGCCGCGGCCGTAGACGTTGAACGTCGTGGAGCCGGGCGGCGGAAGGGTCAGGTTGTCGGCGACGAATGTGATACCGTTGAGGCGATAGCATTCCTTGCCGTTGATCGCGATCGTTCTGTTCGGCAGATCGGCGAGGAAGTCCCGCTCGGTCGCGTAGTAATACGTCGCCTTCTTCGCATACTGCTCGATGGAATACAGGTTCGGCGGGGAGTTCTCGAGCTGGGATGGATCGTAGACCGTGACCGCGCCGTCCGGTTCCTTGCTCGCGTTCTCGGTCGCTTTCATCGGGTAAAAACTGTACTCGTATTTTTCACAGACATCGTGGGTGTGAACGAGCGGAATGGGGACCGGCGGCAGGTTGATGACTCCCGTGATCGGAATCTGTTTCCCGACCGGGAACGGCCCCATGGGATACCCCATGATCGTGAAATGCCACTGTTCGAACCGCTTCAGCACGCAGCCCTCGATCTCGCGGGTCATGGTCGGATACAGGGCGCCGGGCCCGAACAGGTGCGTCACGGTCGAGCCGAACGCCGGCATGGGAACCGGAAGGCCGACGCCCATGAACGAGAGTGGCCCGCCGCTGTGCGGCCAGTCCCACTTCTCGAACGGATCGAGCGATCCGAGGGGACCGGGAAGCGGCACCAGGTGCAGAGCCGGTTCGAACACCGTGCAGCCGTTCACTTTCGGAATGATGTTGAACATACCCGCAATATTGCTCGCGATATTCTTGAGGGTACTCGTTTTGTTCGTTCCCGCGGGAGGGGCGGGAGGGTTCGGGTTGATGGCCTTGATCACGTTCGTCTTTACGGAGTTGTACCCGGCCTCGACGCCGTTGAGCGCGTTGTCGACCCCGGCCTTCAGGCCCTTCACCTCGGTCGGAACGGGGGTCGTCGTCTGGTTGTGCGGCTCACGGCTGTAGATCGAAAACTCCTTCTGCGGCATCGAGATTTTGGCATCGGTGATGAGGAGCATTTCCGATACGCGGGCGAAGTTGAAGACGTCGCCGCTCATCGGATTCCCGTAAAACGAGACGTTGCACAGGGTCGGCTTCGTGCCGTTCACCCGGATCAGCCCGGGAAACACGTAGAATTCACCCGCCTCCTTGGCCAGGAGCCCCTTCATATTCGGAAAATTCTGGACCGTCAGCGGCCCCCCGGCATCGTTGAACACGATCTTGTCGTCGTTCAGGTTCGAAATGAAGAAACTGTAGCAGGGTGCCACCGGTTCGATGTCGGCGCATTTGAACTCCTTGGTGGCGAGAACATGCTTCGTCGTGGTTTTCGAATCCCCGTAGGTGATCGAGGCTTCGGCATCGATCGTGAGATACCCGTATTTTTCGACGCACTGGTTCTCGGAAAATGCCGGCACTGTTGCTCCGCCGAGCTTGGCGGCAAGCGGGGGAAACGTCCCCGCCGCAAGATGAATCTCATAGGGATACAGATCGTCCGGGAGAATTTTGCTCAAAAGGCCGTCGAAGGTGACGAAGCCCTTGATCTGGCTGGACCAGCTGTCGGGAAACACCCTCAGCATCACGTCGATCAGATCGATGTTCAGAAACGGCAGGCCGAGGTTGATATTGAGCGACAGCCATCTCGCGCTTTCCGGCAGGGAGAGTGTGAGAGCGGTATAGCCTTTGTTGTCGAGGAAATCCATCAGACCGGAATGGACGGCATACTCACAGTCGACGCCGGGAACCTTGTATTTGTCGGCCCCCGACTCGGGCCCGGGAGCTATTTTCAGGGCCTTGTCGAGCTTGAGGGTGATCTTCACGTCGTAGGGGGTGCCGGCTTTTCCGACCATGAACTCGACCATCTCGTCGAGTTCTCTCGTTTCGGGGGTCTGCAACTGGTCCTTGCCGAGAATCACCGGTGCGCCCACGGCCGAGACGTCGAGAGGAAGATCGTTGCCGAGCACGTTGCCGAGGCCGTCGTAGGAACCGCCTTGCGTCTGCATCGGAAGCCGGAGCCGGTTGGCCAGCGACGTCGGATCCTTCATCTTTTCGGGATCGTTCAGGTCTTTGGCGAGAATCGACATTGCGCGCTCGAGCGCCGCTTCGGCGAGACACTGGGCGTGAATCGCACGATGCGACCGCTCGGTCAGGTAGGTTTCCTCGACGGTGTCGCGCATGAAAAACGTCGCGACGGTGAAAATGACGGCAAGGATTCCGATGATGATCAGGAAAACGTTGCCACGGTTTTTCATGACTCCCCTCCGTTGATGTGCCCGGGAAGCTGGACGGCGCCCCCCATCATTTCGCCTGGTGCGGCGCCGAGAGCAGGTTCAGATTCGACAGGATGTTCGAGGTCTGGTCCATGAGTTGACGGGATCCCACCGGCATACCCGGACGACCTGTATACTCCTGGAGATACTGCCTCACGGAAGGATCCTGGGAGTATTTTGCGATCAGATCCGGGGATTTTCGCACAAACTCCATGCAGCCTCTCATATACTGAGCAATATTGCTCATCTCGGGAATCCGGCGCATGATCTCGAGCAGACGCGCGAATTCCTTCTCTTCGAGGTCTTTCATCCCGTTCGCCTGGTAATACCGGCACAACCGGTGGGACGCGGCAAAATGGAGGAAGGGGTTGTCCGTTTCGTCCTCGAGAATGCCCTGGAGGATTTTCACCGCCTCGACCGGACTCCCCTGCTCGAAGAGGAAGCCGGCCCGCCGAATGAGCGGATTGTACTGGGCCTGAAGGTATTCCTTCGCCGTCGGTGGATACCCGTCGAACATCCGCGCCGGCGGCGGGGCGCTCATGACCCTCTGAACAACGTCGTTCCACTGCTTGTCGACCTTCGGCGGAGCGCTCACGGCGGCGGCGACCTGCTTCCCTCCGCCAGATTTCTGGATGAAAGAAAAGCCTCCGCGTCCGCTTGCCAAGCGCTCCTTCACGGTACCCGACGAAAATCCGCCCTTCGGTCCGCGCGACTGGTACACCAGAAAAATCACGGGTATGACCAGTAGAATCAGACCGACCACAAGCACCCGAACATCGCTCGGATCTATTTTTTCGAGCGGGTGTTTCTTCTCGTCGTTGCTCATCTTCCTCTCACTGTTCGCCCCGTGAGCCCCTTTCGGAATGGATGGTCATCCGCTGCGTTCATAGTAACATTCTTATTTTTTCCCGCAAAGAGCATTTGTTACAAATTTTCCTCCTCTCCATCCGTTTCTCTGCTCTCGCTTGGCCTTTCGAGGAAGACATACCGCAAAATTTCGCCCCCCGTTCGTGTTGAGCCTGAAAAACGAACGGCCCACCTTCCCTTGCCACATCAGACTTCGGGAAAGGCGCGGATGAGCAGGAGAACTCAACCCGCATGGCTTAAAATGAGACGGAGATACCAACCGAACGGTTCAGTTTTTATTACCTCACGATTTCGTGAGAAATACGACGTAAATAAACGTATTATTTTATAAAATGCTTATAATCGTGTTTTTTTAAAATTCTTCGGGATTTCCATTGGAGCGAGGTGTACCGTATTAATACGACCTGTTAGCACTCGGCGTTGGCGAGTGCTAACAAAAAAAGAAAACCACGCACACCCGGAGGAACTCATGAACATTCACCCCCTCGGCAACCGAGTTCTGATCGAACTCCTCGAAAAGGAAGCGAAGACCAAGGGCGGCGTCTTTCTGCCCGAGACCGCTTCCAAGGAGCGCCCGATGCGCGGCAAGGTCATCGCCGTCGGCGCCGGCGCCCGCAACAAGAAAGGGACGCTGATCCCCATGCAAGTCAAGGTCGGCTCCAGCGTCGTTTACTCGCAGTATGCGGGTGACGAATTCGAGATCGAAGGCAAAAAGCTTCTTCTTATCAAGGAAGACGAGATCCTGGCCATCGAGTAATCCCCGTAATTCCCGGTCGCGGTCCGCGGCCGATATCACGTACCAAAGGAGACACACACAATGGCAGCCAAACAGTTGCGTTACGGCGAAGAAGCCCGCCGGTCCCTCGAGAAAGGCGTCGATACCGTCGCCAATGCGGTTCGCTCGACCCTCGGCCCCAAGGGGTGCTATGCCGTCATCAACAAGAGCTACGGCAGCCCCACGATCACGAACGACGGCGTGATGATCGCCAAGGAAATCGAGGTCGCCGACCGCTTCGAGAACATGGGCGTTCAGCTCGTGCGCGAAGTCGCCAGCAAGACCAACGATATCGCCGGCGACGGCACCACCACCGCCACCGTCCTCGCCCAGGCCATCGTGCATGAGGGATTCAAGAACACCGCCGCCGGCGCCACCCCGATTTATCTGAAGCGCGGCATCGAACTCGGCGTGAAGGCCATCGTCGATGAGCTGAAGAAGCTCTCCCGCAAGGTCGACGATAACAAGGACAGCGTTGCCCAGGTCGCCACGATCTCGGCTCGCGACCCTGAGATCGGCAAGGTCATCGCCGAAGCGATGGACAAGGTCGGCAAAGACGGCGTCATCACCGTCGAGGAAGCCAAGAGCTTCGACACCACCCTCGAGTTCGTCGACGGCATGGAGTTCGACAAGGGCTACGTGAGCCCCTACATGGTCACCGACGCCGAGCGCATGGAAGCCGTTCTCGAGAACCCCTACATTCTCGTCACCGAGAACAAGATCAACAACATCAAGGACATCCTCCCCGTCCTCGAAAAGATCGTCCAGACCAAGCGCAGCCTGCTGATCATCGCTGAAGACGTCGAGGGCGAGGCTCTCGCCACCCTCGTCGTGAACAAACTGCGCGGCACCTTCAACTGCGTCGCCATCAAGGCCCCCGCGTTCGGCGACCGCCGCAAGGCCATGCTCGAGGACATCGCGATCCTCACCAGCGCGAAGAAGATCAGCGAAGATCTCGGCATGAAACTCGAGCACACCACGCTCGAGCACCTGGGCACCGCCAAGAAGGTCATCGTCAGCAAGGAAAAGACGACGATCATCGAGGGCAACGGCAAGCCCGCCGATATCAAGGCCCGCATCTCCCAGATCCGCGCCGAGATCGACCACAGCACCAGCAGCTACGACAAAGAAAAACTGCAGGAGCGCCTGGCCAAGCTCAGCGGCGGCGTCGCCGTCATCAAGGTCGGAGCCGCGACCGAGACCGAAATGAAAGAGCGCAAGACCCGCGTCGAAGACGCTCTCTCCGCGACCCGCGCGGCCGTTGAGGAAGGCGTCGTCGCCGGCGGCGGCGTTGCCTACCTCAACGCCCTCAAGGCCCTCGATACCGTCAAGGCCGAAGGCGAGACCAAGGTGGGCGTGGATATCGTCCGCAAGGCTCTCTACGAGCCGATCCGGTTCATCCTTTCGAACGCCGGGCTCGAAGCTTCCGTCATCATCGACAAGATCCGCAACCACAAGGGCGACGGATATGGCTTTGACGTCGTGAAGAACGACTATACCGATATGTTCAAAGCCGGCATCATCGATCCGGCCAAGGTCACCCGCTCGGCGCTCCAGAACGCCGCGTCGATCGCTTCGATCCTGCTCACCACCGAAGTGCTCGTCGGCGAACTGCCCGAAACCAGCAAGCCGGCCCCGGCCATGGGCGGCATGGGCGGTATGGGCGGCATGGGCGGTATGGGCGGCATGGGCGGCATGGGGATGATGTAATCCCCGAAACCGCCGGGAAACGACAAACCACGGAGTCACGGAGACACGGAGAATGAAATGTTCCCAAAACTCTGTGCATCTGTGACTCTGTGATGAATCGTTCCCGTCGTATCTCGATCATTCAGCTACATTCATCAATAATCAAATATATCAGGAGGAATTTGAAATGGCTTTCAATCTGACCCCTCTCAACGACCGCATCATCGTGAAACCCCGCGAGGCCCTGGAAAAGACCAAGGGTGGCGTCATCCTTCCCGAGACCGCTTCCAAAGAGAAGCCGATGGAAGGCACCGTCATCGCCGTCGGCCCCGGCAAGGTCTCCGACAACGGCACCCGCGTGGCTCCCGAGGTCAAGAAGGATCAGCGCGTGATTTTCGCCAAGTATTCCGGCACCGAGATCAAGATCGACGACGACACCTATCTGATCCTGCGCGAAGAGGACATTCTTGCGATCATCAACTGATCGTCCGTCATCTCACCCGCATAAGTATTATATAAGGAGATATTGATAATGCCAGCCAAGCAACTCAAATACTGGGAAGAAGCCCGCCGCTCGCTCGAGCACGGCGTCGACATCGTCGCCAATGCCGTTCGCGCCACCCTCGGTCCGAAGGGGTGTTACGCCATCCTCGACAAGAAGTTCGGCAGCCCCACCGTCACCAATGACGGCGTGACCATCGCCAAAGAAATCGAGGTCGAGGACAAGTTCGAGAACATGGGCGCCCAGCTCGTGAAGGAAGTCGCCAGCAAGACCAACGACGTGGCCGGCGACGGCACCACCACCGCCACCGTCCTCGCCCAGGCCATCGTGCATGAGGGCTTCAAGAACGTGGCCGCCGGCGCCAACCCCAGCTTCGTGAAGCGCGGCATCGAGCGCGCCGTCCACGCCGTCGTCGATGAGATCAAGACCCTCTCCAAGAAGGTCGACGACAACAAGGACAGCGTCGCCCAGGTCGCCACGATCTCGGCCCGCGACCCCGAGATCGGCAAGGTCATCGCCGAGGCGATGGACAAAGTCGGCAAAGACGGCGTCATCACCGTCGAGGAAGCCAAGAGCTTCGACACCACTCTCGAGTTCGTCGACGGCATGGAATTCGACAAGGGCTATGTGAGCCCCTACATGGTCAACGACCAGGAGCGCATGGAAGCCGTTCTCGAGAACCCCTACATCCTGATCACCGAGTCGAAGATCAACAACATCAAGGACATCCTGCCCCTGCTCGAGAAGATCGTCCAGGTCAACAAGCCCCTGCTGATCATCGCCGAGGACGTCGAGGGCGAAGCCCTTGCCACGCTCGTCGTGAACAAGCTCCGCGGCACCTTCAACTGCGTCGCCGTGAAGGCTCCCGGCTTCGGCGATCGCCGCAAGGCCATGCTCGAAGACATCGCGATCCTCACCAACGGCAAGAAGATCGCCGAAGACATCGGCATGAAGCTTGAGAAAGCCACGATCGACATGCTCGGCCAGGCCAAGAAGGTCGTCGTCAGCAAGGAAAAGACCACGATCGTCGAAGGCGCCGGCAAGCCCGCCGACATCAAGGCCCGCATCGCGCAGATCCGCGCCGAGATCGACCAGAGCACCAGCAGCTATGACAAAGAAAAGCTGCAGGAGCGCCTGGCCAAGCTCAGCGGCGGCGTCGCCGTCATCAAGGTCGGTGCCGCGACCGAGACCGAGATGAAAGAACGCAAGACCCGCGTCGAAGACGCTCTCTCCGCGACCCGCGCGGCCGTCGAGGAAGGCGTCGTCGCCGGCGGCGGCGTGACGTATCTCAACGCCCTCCCCGCTCTCACCAAGCTGAAGGCCGAAGGCGACGAGAAGATCGGCGTCGACATCGTCCGCCGCGCCCTCTACGCCCCGATCCGGTTCATCCTCACCAACGCCGGCCTCGAAGCCTCCGTCATCATCGAGAAGATTCTCGAGAAGAAGAACAACGGCTACGGCTTCGACGTCGTGAAGAACGATTACACCGACATGTTCAAGGCCGGCGTCATCGATCCGGCGAAGGTCACCCGCTCGGCCCTGCAGAACGCCTCCTCGATCGCTTCGATCCTGCTCACCACCGAAGTGCTCGTGGCCGAACTGCCCGAGAAGAAGTCCAACGCCCCCGCCGCCCCCGGCATGGACATGGACTACTGATCCGCTCAGCACTGAAACGGCCCTCCCCGGCGCTCTCACGGCCGGGGGGGGCTTTCCTGAACCAGGGAGACGCAGTATCGATGGGTGATCCACGGAGGCAGGCAGAGACGTTCGAGCGTCTCGCCCCTGATTTGAACGACCGCCAGCGCAGGGTCCTCAAGGAGGTCTGCGACGCCTTCATCAACACCGGCATCCCGGTCGGCTCCCGCACCATTTCTCGCTTCAGCAGCCTGTCATGCTCCCCGGCCACGATCCGGAACGAGATGGCCGACCTCGAGTCGATGGGCTATCTGTTCTCGCCGCACACGTCCGCCGGCCGCATTCCCACGGAAAAAGGGTACCGTTTTTACGTCAACTTCCTGCTCGAATACGATCGCCTCGGCCAGATCGAGAACGCCGTCATGGCCCTTCTCGACAGCCGCATCCAAAGCCGATCCCGTGAGCAGGAGGTCCTGCGCACCGCCATCAAGGTCGCGTGCGAGCAGACGGGCCTGCCGGGCCTCGTCCTCGCCCCCTGCAAATCGGGAAACGCGGTGCGCAACCTGCAGATCGTGCGCGTCCTCGAGACGACCGCCATGCTGGTCATGGTCGACGAGTGCGGCCACATCACCGACCACCTGGTGACGATTCCCGCCGAGACGACGGACGAAGAGCTCCAGAAACTGGCGTTGCATCTTCGCGCCGAACTCACGGAAAACCGGATCACCGACGCCGAGGCCGAGTTCCTGCGGCGCTCGAAGGATCTGCTGACCCGGCACAACCACCTGATCGCGCAGCTCACCGAGCGCGTCCGGACGGCCATTTCCAACCCTGCCTCCGACGCGATTTTCCTCGAGGGATTCGTCAACTGCTTCGACAAGCCCGAGTTCAGCGATCCCGAGAAGATGCGCAAGATGATCGGGCTTCTCGACCGAAAGGAACAACTTCTTCATCTCATGGCGCGAAGCCTTGAAAGCGGAGACGATATCATGGTAAATATCGGCTCCGACTCCGGTCTTGCGGTAACCGATCTGTCGGTGGTCACCGCGCGGTATCGCGGCCCGAACCAGTCGTTCGGCCGTATCGGCCTGATAGGGCCGCTGCGCATGGATTACGCCCGCGTCGTCGCCACGCTCGGCAACATCTCGCGGGCATTGAGCGATCTCCTGCTCTCGGCGCTTCCGACCCCGGGAAGCCGCTCCGGGAGCGACAGTTAGTGTGGCAAGCATTCTTCCAGAAAGCGAGACGATCATGACAGCCGAAGTGAACAAGACACAGCAGGCCCCCGAGGCTGCGCCGTCGCCCGCTCCGGAACAGGCCGCGAGCGAAAACGCCGCGCAACCGGCCGCAGGCACCAACGCAACCCAGGCTGAAGCCCCCCAGGGCGAGACCCCGCAGGCCGAAGCGGCCCGGCCCGAGGATCCCCTCGAAACCCTCAAAAAGGAAGTCGACGGCATCAAGAAGGAACTGGCCGAAACGAAGAACCGGTATCATCGCGCCCTGGCTGATTACGACAACCTCAAGCGCCGGACCGACCAGAAGCTGCTCGAGATGTCGGAATACGGCTCTGAGGCGTTCGTGAAGAAGCTTCTGCCCGTGCTCGACACGTTCGAGTCAGCCATGCGCCAGCTGACCGACGCGAAGGTCGAGGCCAAGATCATGGACGGCTTCGAGATGCTCTTCTTCCAGTTCAACGACGTGCTCGAAAAGGAAGGGCTCAAGCCGATCCCGGCGAAGGGGCAGAAGTTCGACCCGAACCTGCATGAAGCCATGTCGAAGAGCACCGATCCGAACCAGGACGACGAGGTCGTCCTGATGGAGTATGAAAAGGGCTACATGTTCAAGAAACGCGTCATGAGAACGGCGAAAGTCGTCATCAACCACAAATAACCGAGTTTATTATATCCTTTCACATACAGCGCCGCGGCGAGGCCGCACGCAACCAGACAGGAGGAACAATACATGTCACGGGTCATCGGAATCGATCTTGGAACGTCGAACTCGGCTGCGGCCGTCATCGAGGGCGGCAAGCCCGTCATCATCCCGAGCGCTGAGGGCGTGTCGATCGGCGGAAAGGCGTTTCCGAGCTACGTCGCCTTCACGAAGGACGGGCAGCGCCTGATCGGCGAACCGGCCCGCCGCCAGGCGGCCACGAACCCGGACCGCACCATCCACGCGATCAAGCGCAAGATGGGCACGAGCCACAAGGTCAAGATCGACGACAAGCAGTACACGCCGCAGGAGATCTCGGCGATGATCCTGCAGAAGATCAAGCGCGACGCCGAGGCGTTCCTGAACGACAAGGTCACCGGCGCCGTCATCACGGTTCCGGCCTACTTCGACGACGCCCAGCGCCAGGCCACCAAGGACGCCGGCGCGATCGCGGGCATCGAGGTCAAGCGCATCATCAACGAACCGACGGCCGCGGCCCTCGCCTACGGCCTTGACAAGCAGGGTGAACGCAAGATCCTGGTGTTCGACCTGGGCGGCGGCACGCTCGACGTCACGATCCTCGAACTCGGCAACGGCGTCTTCGAAGTTCTCTCGACGAACGGCGACACCCAGCTGGGCGGCACCGACATGGACAAATCGCTGTTGGATTATATCGTCAGCGATTTCAAGGCAAAGGAAGGGATCGACCTCTCCGGCGACTCGATGGCGATGACCCGCCTGCGCGAGGCGGCCGAAAAGGCCAAGATCGAGCTTTCCACCACCTCGACCTCCGACATCAACCTGCCTTTCATCACCGCGACGGCGGCCGGCCCCAAGCACCTGCTGATGACCCTCACCCGGTCGAAGCTCGAGGAGCTGATCGACCCGATCATCGAGCGGTGCAAGCCCCCGATCGACAATGCCCTGCGCGATGCGGGCCTCAAGCGCACCGACATCAACCACATCATCATGGTCGGCGGCCCGACCCGCATGCCGATCGTCCAGAAGCTTCTCAAGGACCACTTCGGCAAGGATCCCGAGCGCGGCGTCGACCCGATGGAGTGCGTCGCGATGGGCGCGGCGATCCAGGCCGGCATCCTGCAGGGCGAAGTGAAGGACGTCCTCCTGCTCGACGTCACCCCGCTGTCGCTCGGCATCGAGACCCTCGGCGGCGTCATGACGGTCCTCATCCCCCGCAACACGACGATCCCGACCAAGAAGAGCCAGGTGTTCTCGACCGCGAGCGACAACCAGCCGGCCGTCTCGGTCCACGTCCTCCAGGGCGAGCGCTCGATGTCGGCAGACAACAAGACGCTGGGCCGCTTCGACCTGGTCGGCATTCCGGCGGCCCCGCGCGGCGTTCCCCAGATCGAGGTCACGTTCGATATCGATGCGAATGGCATCGTGAACGTTTCGGCGAAGGACATGGCCACGGGCAAGCAGCAGGCGATCACGATCACCAGTTCGTCCGGCCTCAGCAAGGACCAGATCGACCGCATGGTGAAGGAAGCCGAGCAGTGCGCCCAGCAGGACGCGAAGCAGAAGGAAAAGATCGAGGCGAAGAACCAGGGCGAAAGCCTCGTCTACCAGACCGAAAAGAACCTCCGCGAGCTCGGCGACAAGGTCCCCGCCGACCTCAAGGGCCAGATCGAATCGAAGAGCGCCGAACTGAAGAAGGCGCTCGAGGGCGACGATATCGAAGACATCAAGAAAAAGACCGACGAGCTGATGCAGGTCGCCCACAAGGTCGCCGAGATGGTCTACAAGGAAGCGGCCGAGAAGCAGCAGGCGCAGGAAGCCGCTCAACCGGGTGCCCAGGCCGCCGGCGGAACACATCCCGAGGGTTCGAAGAAGGAAGACGATAACGTCGTCGACGCCGAATTCAAGAAAGCAGAATGAGTTGACGACACGCGGGGCGGGCCGCCAGGGTCCGCTCCGCATGGCCGCCGCGATTCCAGGAGACACAGATGGCCAAGCGTGACTACTACGAGGTTCTCGGCGTCGCGAAAAACGCCGATGAGGCCGAACTGAAGCGGGCCTACCGCACCCTTGCCCGCAAATACCATCCCGACGTGAACCCGGCGAAAGAGGCCGCGGAACAGTTCAAGGAAATAAACGAGGCCTACCAGATCCTCAGCGATCCGAAGAAGCGCAGCGCCTACGACCAGTTCGGCCACCAGGGGCTCGAAGGGGCCGGCTTCAACCCAGCCGACTTCCAGGGGTTCGGAAATTTCGGCGATATATTTGGCGATATATTGTCAGACTTCTTCGGCGGCGCGAGTCACAAGGCCGGCCCCCGCCGCGGCGCCGACCTGCGATATGACCTCGAGATCACCTTCGAGGAGGCCGTGTTCGGCTGCGAGAAGAAGATCACGGTCCAGCGCTCGGCAAACTGCACCCAGTGCGGCGGCTCCGGCGCCCAGACCGGAAGCAGCCGGAAGGTTTGCCCGGTCTGCCGCGGCAAAGGCACGATCTCCCTCGCCCAGGGTTTCTTCTCGATCCAACGCACCTGTCACCAGTGCCAGGGCGAGGGTGAGATCATCGACAAGCCCTGCAATACCTGCCACGGCCAGCGTCGCGTCAAGCACAGCGAAAGCCTCGACGTGAAGATTCCGCCCGGCGTCGAGACGGGCAGCAAACTGAAGCTCACGGGCGAAGGCGAAGCCGGTGACAAGGGCGGTCCTCCGGGCAGCCTGTACATCGTCCTGACGGTCGGCAGGCACGAACTGTTCGAACGTGTCGGTGACGATATCGTCTGCGAGCGCAACATCAGCTTCCCACTCGCGGCTCTCGGCGGGGAAGTCGATGTTCCGACCCTCCAGGGCCCGGTCAAGATCAAGATCCCGACCGGCACCCAGACCGGCAAGGTGTTCCGGCTCCGCGGCTACGGCGTGAAGTCACTCCAGGGCGGCCAGGGAGACCAGCTCGTGAAGATCTTCGTCCGCACACCGACCGATCTGAGCGAAAAGGCGAAAGACCTCCTCAAACAGCTCGCGGCCGAGGACGGCGACGCCGATTCCAAGCTCGGCGAGGGCGGCAAGTCCTTCTTCGACAAGGTGAAGCAGGCCCTCGGAGGCCATTGAACGGGCCGGATTTTTCTGTCATGTTCCGTAGGGGCGGGTTTCAAACCCGCCCCTACGCTGCATTCAAGGTGTTGTATAATGAAAGAGGAACGTTCAATGTCGAATGGGGGGTTTGTCATGCGGTGCATCACTTTCGGCCTTTCGAGGCGCATTTTCAGGGTGATTCCCCACGCCCTCCTCCTGGCGGGTCTTCTTGCCCCCGCGTTCTGCGAGACTCCGGCGGCGAATGATGCGGTCCCGACCGTTTCCCAGGACTCCGGCAAGGCCGAGGACCTTCTGAAAAACCTCCATACGCTCTCGCGGATGAATCTCGAGCAGACCGAAACCATGCTCGAGATCTACCGGAAAAGCTTCGCCGCCGATTCGCGTTCCCCCGACACGCGCATCGTGTTATCGGCTCTCCTTCTTCGCAAGGCGAACCTTCTCAAGGCAGCCCCCTTCCCCGATGTCGAGGCATGCTTCATGGAAGCGGCAGACGTGATGCCCGATTCGTTCGACGTTCAGTATCAATGGGGCCAGGCGCTGTTCGCCCGCGGAAATTTCGAGGCCGCCGTTCCGAAGCTGGAAGCCGCGGTCGCTCAGCGTCCCGAGCATCTCGACACGATCATGAAGCTCGGCATCTCGCAGCTGAAAATGATGAAATACGAGGAGGCACAGGCCCTCTTCGAGCGCGCCCAGAAACAGATCCCCAAGGATTATCTCCTCCTGTATTTCCTCGGACGCTGCGCCTACGAACTGAAGGACTACGACAAGGCGGTCGAGTATTGGGAAGAGGCTCTCAAGCACATTCCCAACCAGGAGGAAGGCGCGGCGCTCCGCACCATGATCGGAAAAGCGCGCGAGCAGTCGGCCTCGATCGCGGGAACGACGACGGACGAGAACCAGCGGTTCGTGATCCATTACGCCGGCTCCTCCCAGAAGGATATCGGCGACGTGACGATGGAGGTCCTCGAGGACGTCTACGACCAGGTGACATCCGACCTGATGTATAAACCTGACATTAAAATCAACGTCATCTTCTTCCTGACCGAGGAGTTCTACGAGATCAACAACTCCGGCCGCTGGGTCGGGGCCCTCGCCCAGGGCGAGAAGATCCTCGTTCCTCTTCAGCAGGGCTATTCCGACCTCCAGTCCGTGAAGGGCATTCTCGCCCACGAGTTCACGCACGTGATCGTGAACATGCGCACCAACAACCGGTGCCCGACCTGGGTCAACGAGGGGCTCGCGGTCTACGAGGAGTTCAAGTTCGCGAACGGCGATCCGACGGTGCTTCGCCCTGATTATGAGCGGCTGTTCCAGTCGAAGATCATCGGCGAGAAGCATTTCATCCCGCTCAAGGAGATCAATCTCAATCCCGCCCAGCAGACCTACGGCTACCAGATCGGCCTCGGGTATCTCCAGTCGTATCTCGCCATGAGGTTCCTGATCGAGCGCTGGGGCTGGCAGGCCGTCGATGCTCTTCTGAACTCAATCGGCAAAGGCGACTGGCTCGACGACTCGTTGAACGAGGCGGCAGGCATGGAATTCTCCGAATTTCAGAAGGAACTGAACGACTGGATGCTGGGCCTCTGATGCCCCTTTTCGATGACCTCGACCATCAACTTCTATGATGTTGCCGGCGCCATCGGAGTGGCTGCTTGGCTGTCGTATTCAACGTCGGGTTTCATTCGCAGTTCGGTGCCGCGGGAATCGGCTCTCGGGGCTTCGATATCTGCGCTCATCCTGGGTGTTCTCGGGGCCAGGCTTTTTTCAGGTTTCCTGGCTCTGGGCAGGCTGCCGACCCTGTCGGAGCTGCTGCATTTCGAGCGAGGCGGGTTCGCGTTTCACGGTTTCGTGCTGGGCGTCGTGATCGGAATTGCCGCAGCCGCCCAGGTGGTTCGCGCGAGGCTCCCCGAACTGCTCGATGCTGCCGCTCCGGCGATGGCCCTGGCAACTGCCTGCTGGAGAACGGGCTGCTTTTTCAACGGCTGCTGCTGGGGAATCATCACCTATTCGCGATTCGATCTTCCCCTTCCGGGCCATCACTCCCCTCCAACGATCGGCCTTCCCCTCCCTCTTTTCGAAGCATGCTTTCTCATCTCCGTTTTCCTGGCTCTGCATGCTCTGACGAAGCGTCAATTTCTCCCGAAAGGATGCATAGCAGCGCTCTATCTTTCATTCCACGCCGCATATCGGGTTGCAGCCGATGTCTGGCGCCCGGATTATTCGAACGTTTTCTATGGCATTTCCGTTTTTCTGTTGATATTCGGAGGTCTCTGGCTCCTCAAATTGCGAGGACAGGCACGGCTTAACAAACGCCAGCGCTAACACACCCTTGTTTCCCACCGCACTCTGAAAATTCTTGCCGATACGCACTGATTGATTTCCACCCTATTGACTTCCCCGAAGAATGTAGAATATAATACTTGTCTGACTATTTCCGTCATCGTTATATATTCTAAGGAATTTAATGAAGCAAATCGGTAGTTATCTGGTAGATGCAGCTCTCATCACGCATGAGCAGTTGCAACGAGGGCTTGCTGTCAGCGAGAAGCAGAAGATCAGGCTCGGCGCAGCCCTCATCGACATGGGCTTCATAACCGAAGACGATCTTCAGACGGCGCTGTCGAGTCAGTTCGGAATACCTAGAATCGACGCCGACGAACTGGTCGTCGATCCGACGGTTCTTCACGAGATTCCGGCCCAGCTTGCCCGACAACTCAACGTGATTCCCCTGCACATCAAATCGGGGGCGCTCGTGGTCGCGACATCGGATCCTCTCAACATCAGCATTCTTGCTGACCTCGAAAGCAAGATCAAGCGGCGCATCGTGTTGGTCATAGCCTCCACCCACCAGATCAAACACGCCATTTCCCGCTACTACGCCGGTCGGGAGAGACTCGACGAGAGCATCAATCAGGTTCAGCTCATCGAAAACGAAACGTCAATCGACGAATTGGAAGCGGCCGATGCACAGATTCAAAGTGCCCCGATCGTGAAGTTCGTGAATCAGATCCTCCAGGGGGCGGTTAGAGAGCATGCTTCTGATATTCATGTCGAGCGCGACAATCTCGAGTTTCATATCCGGTATCGCATCGATGGCATGCTGAAAACGATGTTCCGACCCAAGCAGCATCTCCATCAGCTGATCGTATCGCGCATCAAGGTGATGGCACGACTTGACGTCAGCGAACATCGGATTCCCCAGGATGGTCGGATCATGATGACGATGGATAACCAGCCAGTCGACTTTCGCGTGGCTATCTGTCCGTGCATTGACGGTGAGAATGCCGTCATCAGGGTTCTGAATCGTGACAATCAAGCCATGGATCTCACCCATCTTGGTTTCAGCCCGGCCGGTCTGGAAAAACTTGAATCACTCATCTCGCGCAATTTCGGGTTGGTTCTCATTGCCGGACAAACCGGCTCCGGAAAAACGACGACGCTGTATGCGATTCTGCAAAAGCTGAATGAAGAGCGGAAGAAGATCATCACCCTCGAAGATCCCGTTGAAAAGAGACTTCCGCTGCTCAATCAGATTCAGATCAATCCCAAAGTCGATCTCACGTTTGCAACCGGCCTTCGCTCCATCCTCCGAATGGATCCGGACATCATTCTCATCGGCGAGATCCGGGACGGCGAAACCGCCAATCTCGCGGTGAATGCCGCGATGACGGGCCACCTGGTCTTTTCGACGATTCACTGCGGCATCGCCGCCGAAGTGCCCGTGCGCCTGACCGAGATCGGCGTCGAACCGTATCTCGCCGCGAACGTCCTCCTCGGCACCATCGCCCAGCGTCTCGTACGCTTGAACTGCCCGAATTGTCTCGTCGAAGAAGAGCTGTCAGAGCAGATTCGCAAGCGCTTCGACCCCGACTTCCAGAGCTACCGGGGAAAAGGCTGCGCCGCGTGTGCCGGCATCGGATATCGCGGTCGGGGCTGTATCGAGGAAGTGATGCCGGTAACCGACGAGATCAGGAAATTGATGCTTGCCCGTGCGACAACCCGTCAACTCGAGGAACAGGCCGTCAAAAACGGAATGGTTCCGTTGCTGGAATCGGGCATTTCCAAAATTCGTCATAAGCAAACCAGCTTCATGGAGCTGGCCAGAGTCCTTTGACGCGCTTCCACGCGCCCCAGGGCTGATTATCAGGAGAACCAATGGCTATATACGAGTTTCAGGCAAAAGACAGCGAAGGCAAGACCGTCAGCGGAACACTTACTTCGAGCGATGATTCCGCCGCCATGGCCGAACTCACGTCACGAGGGCTGTGGGTCGCCTCGCTTGTCGAAACGTCGAGCGCCACCTCCCTCAGTTCCGAGATTCGATTGTTCTCGTTCGTTTCCGCGGAAACGCTCAATACATTTCTTCTGCAACTTTCGATCATGATCAAGTGCGGCGTGAGCCTTGCCGAAGCCCTGCAATCGCTGGAACAAACCGAAACCAGCACGGTATTCAAGCAGGCGCTTTCGGACGTCAGGCTCGATGTGGCCGCCGGCAAATCATTTTCGGAAGCCCTTTCCCGGCATCCGGAAATCTTCGACAGATTCATGATTGCCATGGTCCGAATCGGTGAAACTGGTGGCGTTCTCGAAGAGGTTCTCGCCAAACTGGCATCGACGAGCAAGCGTCGCCTTTCCCTGAGAAACCAGATCCTGGGATCGCTTGCCTATCCCATGCTCCTTCTCTGCGTCGCGACGCTGGTCGTCACGGTCCTGGTCGTTTTCGCCGTCCCCAAGTTCGCCGTATTGTTCGAGTCCGCGAAAGTCGAGCTTCCCGTCACGACCAGGGCCCTTATCGCCGGAAGCAAGCTGATCGAGGAACACATCAGATTGGTCGGCGGGCTGTTCGCCGCCGCCGTCGTCGGCGGCATTCTGACGCTGTTCAATTCGACCGTTCAATGTCACCTCGGGGAAGCAGCCATGCTTCTCCCCGTTCTGAGGCAGGTCGTGCAGAAATACCATGTGGTGTTGATTTCCGAGCCGCTTTCCATGCTGCTTGCCGCCGGAGTTCCGTTGCGCGAACTTCTGATAGCAATCGAGAACACGATCGAGATGACGACCCCCAAATCAGTCGTGATCAAGATGCGTGAGCACATCGAACGGGGAGCAAGCCTCCAGCAAGCGCTCGAACAAAATCCGATCTTTCCTCCGATGGCCGTCAAGCTCGTGGAGACCGGCGAACGCACCGGAGCTCTCGACAAAATGTTCAAGGAAATCGCCGAGTTCTATGACGATCAGCTGCAGACAGCCATGAAATCGGCTCTCAGCCTTCTCGAACCGCTCTTGATCCTCGGCGTTGCCGTCATCGTCGGTTTCATCATGCTATCCGTCTTCGTGCCCATCTACCAGATGAGCTTCATGATCAAAAAGGCCTGATATGAAGCGAACCGGGCCTTCAGGCTTTTCCCTATGGGAGCTTCTGCTCACCTGTGCCGTTGCGATCGTTGCGGCTCCCCTCGTCCTACCGCTCTTCTTCGTGGATTCGCATGCGGCATCAGACGAAACCGCCAGTCGGATCATCCTCGGAGCCATACAGCAAACACGCAGTGCCGGCCTTGCAGGCAGGGTCGTCGGAGGGCGAATTTCGTTTACCAGCGCGACGTCGACGTTTACGATGCAGTCCGACCAGCAGGCTCTTCCGTCCGGTTATGTGATCAAATCGATATCTCTCGACGGCACTCAGATTTCGGCCATAGAGGCCGGGTTCGATCCGCTCGGAAACATCTCTTTCACCCCATACGGGAACCAAGCGGTCCTGACGCTCGCAAGAGCCGACGGCACAGAAATCCGGACGATCACCCTCGAAGGCAAAGGAATCCCAATTCCGCAACCGACTGCCGGAACTGCCGAAACCGGCGGTTCTTCGGGCGGCGGCGGCGGACGAGGGTGCAGATGGTTGTGAAATCATTTTCCAGAGGGTTTTCTCTTGCCGAGATCCTCGTGGCGATCCCCTTAGTCGCGGTGATCTCCATGAGCCTCGCCTACTTCGGTTCAATCTACTCGTTTTCCAATTCTCAGACCATCGGCAGGTTCCGCTGTCAGATCGCCGTTCACAATCTCCTGACGCTGGTCCAGGCGGCAAGCGATACCGCCGCCCTGACCGTCGTGAGCCGCCATATTCAGGGGGGCGGCACCGCAGGCCCGCTTCTGACCTCATCACCCGCCCATCCTGACGGCTCCTCGGCACTCACGGTGTCTTCGAGCGTTTCCTCAGTGACCGGATACGGCATGACGTTCGGCGGATCTCCCGCCATGCCGTTTCATGTCGCCGTAACCGATGAGACAACCGGAGCGCGCTCTGAAATCATCACCTATGTCACAACCCACTGATGTCATGAACAAACGATATGCACGCATAGGATTCACGTTGATGGAGCTCCTTTCCGTCATCGCCCTTTCCACCATTTTTGCCGGGATATCTCTCGGCCCCCTCATGATGCAGTTTTCGCTCGTTTTCGAAAGCAACGCACGCGTCGCCGAAGTCAATCGTCTGATGGAAGCGGCTCTTCTCGTTTCGCGCACAATCACCCAGAGTCGTGCCTTTGCATCGAGTTTCGCCTTCACCGGAGACGAGAATCTCACCTGGACCGATGAGACGGGCCAGGTCCATACCATCCTCGAACAGGTGACGGGCTCGATAACGACCGATGCATCGAATGACCAAACCGTCGTCATACGCCTCGAAGGCAAGAGAATTCCCGGCGGAGCGACCGTCCGCATGCTTGCCTATCCGTTGAGATGACCCTCCCCACGAAGCCCGGAGAACCTATGAGAGAACGAACACCTTCGATATCGTGCAACCGAGGATACATTCTTGCCGCAATCCTGTTTCTCATTCTCGTTTCAGCGTCGATAGCGCCGCTTCTGCTGCATGACGCGCAAACCATTCCGAAACGCCCCCAGACATTCGAAGAGATGTTTCGCATCCATTGGGCGCTCGAAGGGGCAAATCAGTGGCAGTTGCACGAAGCGAACATAAACGTCGTCGAACCCTTCTGCGGCTTCGTGAACTCCGTTGCGACATTTTCCTATCCTGATGGTTTCAAGGTTCGCGTCGATCTTCTCGAAGGTCGAACGATGCTTGCCAGAAACAGATTTCTCAAGGCTTCTGCCAAGGCATATCACGGGAATGTCGCCGCCGATTATGATTTCAGCCGGTTGTCATCCGCGCCTGCGGCCATTCCCGGCGTGACCGCAGGGGGTGCTCACAGTTTCGGCTGGAAAGCGAACGGCTCTCTCCTTGCCTGGGGACTGAATACGAATGGCCGGCTTGGCACGAACGACACCGCCCAGCGCGCGACCCCGACTCCTGTGAACAAGGGCGATTGTTTGGACGTCGGAACCGATTTCAGCCAGGGGTGGAACGTCGCGGCGGGTGGAGACCACAGCCTCGTGCTCGACATGCACGGAAATGCGTGGGCGTTCGGAAACAACGCCTACGGGCAGCTTGGCTCCGGGAACACCACGGCGTATTATGCTCCGCATGCCGTCACGAACGGGTCCGACCACCTTTCAAACGTGAGCGACATCGCCGCCGGCACCTCGTTCAGTCTCGCGATCATCCGTCCGAACGGTAATGTTCTAGCCTGGGGACTGAATTCGAATGGACAACTGGGCAACACATATCCGAAACCCTGGCTAGGAACCCCCTCGAATTCCTCCGTTCCGGTGACCGTTCGAACCTCGCAAAGCAGCATCATCGGGATCGTCGGCATTGCCGCGGGTCGTGAACACGCTCTGGCGATCGATAAAACAGGCCATATTTACGCTTGGGGGAACAACGCCAACGGTCAGATCGGATTTGACGCGGGTAACTACTCGCCTTTTGCCGTTACGGTCAATAGCGGCGAAATATCCGAGATCGCTTCTTCTCCTTTCACGACCACCGCAAGGACGAATCCCGGAACGACGCAGGTCTATATCCCGTCGAGATTCGGCATATCCAGCATAACGGTGGAACTGAACGTCGCGATACCGTGGAATTTGTGGGGCGTTTCTTCGTATGCGAAATTTCAGCATCTGAGCATTTCCACCTACTCCGTCAACGTCATCTTCAGTTCATACACGAATCCATCGTCAAACCGGTATATTTGGAAATTCGATCAGATCGAGTCGGAGACGACATACGAATTTCAATATCCGGGAACATACACCCTGACGGTTCAAGCGCCGAGTTCCTGGCTCAGCACCTCGGCATCGAACGCGAATGGAAAATGGTTCTACACCTCTTCCCCCGCCAAGATCGGCGTTCATACGCTGCGCGGCTATCCCAAACTTCCGACGGCTTACATCGGCGTTGCTGCCGGAGATTATCACTCGATCGCCGTCGCAAGCGAATCGAACACGACGTCGCTTCTGGCATGGGGGCTGAATTCGAGCGGGCAACTCGGACTCGGCGATACCGTTTCTCGCGATCGCCCGGTTCCCGTTCCAAACTGTTCGAACGTCCGACGGGTCGTTTGCGGTGCCTACCATACCCTCGCGTTGAAGAATGACGGAACGGTCTGGGCATGGGGAGACAATTCGTACGGACAGCTCGGGATCGGCTCGACGGTGTCCAAATCCGTCCCGACGCGAATTACGTCTCTCACCGACATCGTCGGAATCGCGGCCGGCTCGTATCATTCCCTCGCGATTTCCGCGAATGGAACCGTGTATTCATGGGGCCGCGGCGACAACGGCAGACTCGGAACCGGCGCCGTCAGCGGCAATCAAACTTCACCGGCGATCGTTACGGGTTTTCCGTAACCTGCCGATAGGCGAACAGTTCTTCTTGCCATTCTCAGGCAGTTCGTATAATAATCGATATTTCTCCATTGTGCCGCTGATGTCACATCCTGAAGCCGGAGGTATATGATGACCGCTCGCACGTATCAGAAACCGGGCTTTGTCGAAATCGAATCATCCTATGCCCGGCTTGTCCGTCACGAAACCCAGGGATGGGCATGCAAGACCATCCCGCTGGTAGGCGATTCCCCCTGGCCGCTCCTCAAAACCGAGATGCAATCGTTTTTTCCCGGCGGATCGCAGCTGGTGTTCGTTTTTCAGGAGCGATGCGGAATACGGATGTTTCATTTCCCATCGACCTTGTCACCAACCGAAATTCTTGGAAATCTCCGCCTTCGGCGAGATGAATACTTCGGTTCTCGAGAAGAGTATCTGCTTTCCCTTCGGATGGGCAATCCGGTCGACGGCAAGAATCGGGAAGTCTATGTCACGTTCGTTCCCCGATCCCTGAGTGACTCAGCCCAGGAACTCTGCGCCAGCCTGGGCTATTCCCTCCAACGCATCGTAACCGGCTTCGATGCGCTGCTCGGAGCCACGGCCCGCCAGCTCGGCCGCAACAACCCCGAAACCGTCGTCATCGCGAGTCTCGGATATTCGCAGGTGAATCTGGCTGCATGGCGCGGCGGAGAACTCATCATGGTCCGGTCGCTCCTTACCGGTTCCATCAAAGAACTCGAAAACGCCGTGTTCTCCGCATTTTCGATCACCCCGCCCGATCTCATGAGAATCCTGTCGGAATCGCTGGAAGTCCCCCCGGCCGTCAAGAATTCGATCGCCGATAACCGACAGGAGATCATGACGCACATCGGAACGCTTTTCGCCGAACTTCGAGGCCGAAAGCTCCTCTCCGAGAACCCGACCCTGTTCCTTTGCCAGCCGGTCGTCGCGGAGCCTCAACTTGCGTCCATGTTGTCCGAAAGATTCTCGGCACGAGTCATCGAGCTGAACGGCATCATGCAAGATGAAACGGCCGTCGGCGAGGATTTTCCCAGGTGGAGCTGGCTCTTGGGCGGCGTCATGCCGGCGGCCATCAACGTGCTTCCCCCGCGCACCCGGAGGGAACGTCTTCTGGCGGCATCTCCCCGGCTCGCCTTTTTCGCCATGATCGTGATGTGCATCGCCCCGTTCATTCTCATGAGATCGTTGAAATCAAATATCGCCCTGGAAAACGCTCTGCTCATCGAACAGAATCAGGCTTTCAACCAGATCGTCGAACTCAATCGGTCCAACCAGGAGTTGTATGCCGGTGTCGAGACGATAGCCAGCGGAGTAACCGCCGACATTTCCCGGCGCGGCCAGACAACCACGCTCATTCGATATCTTTCCGAAAGCCTGCCCGCCTTAACACGGCTCGAAAAGCTGGAAATATTGAACAAAGAAGGCAAAGTGACCATTTCCGGGAAATCCGTGGACACGGAATCCTCTCTTCGGTATCTCGATGCCGTGAAAGCGTCACCGTTCCTCGAAAAGGTGGAAATCTCCTTCGACTCGCCGGGCGGAACGACCGTTTCCTTCTCCATCACCGGTCTGCTCACCAAGAAGGGATGACATTTCAATGTTTGAGCGAATATTGCGGTATCTGGTCATCATCGGGCTTTTGTTCCTGCCGTGGCGCTATTCTCTGCTCGCGGAACTTTCACAGCTCAAGGCAGGCCGTCAGCAAAACGTCGATACGACCGCCACGATACGCCATCTCGCGGACGGACGCGGCGAGGTCATGAAAAAAGCCCTCGAACTGCAACGCCAGCAACTCAAGGCACGGCAGAGGGCGCTTTCCTTCATTCTCCCCCCGTTTTCCCAAGCCCGCGCGAACCTCATGGCGTCATTCGATACGGTGCGTTCGCAAATTCCCGGCGAATGGGAAGTCGTTCCCGAGGGGAAGTTCCATTCGGAAGGAATGCATGTCGTCTGGCCGTTCCGGTTCAAATATATCGGCACCTATGCGAATGCGGTCAAGGCGCTCGCCGCGATGGAGACGGCCCCCCAGTTGCTGCGCCTCACCAGGACGACCGTGACCGGGGCCGGAAGCAGCGTCATCGTCGAAGGGAACGTCGAGATGGTGTATCTTGATGACACCGCGTCAGGGGGGGTGAGCCTGTGAACGACACGCTGAAATTCGCCGTCGTGGCTTCGACGGTATCCCTGGTTCTGTTCGGATTGAATGTCTACCACATCCTCTTCGGGAACCTCACTCCCCGCATGAGCGATATCGCCAACATCCAGATCGCCTTCGTCCAGACCATCGTCTCCCCGTCCGCGTCGAAGTTGATCGAGTCTCTCCACGAAACGCTGAAACCGTTCACTCCCTTCTTTTACGAGAACATGAAGCTGTACGGCATGCGCCGTTCCGGAAACGCCGAATGGACCGCGCTGTTCGCGGGAGAGTCGGAAAACGTCATCGCGCTGAAACCGGGCTCCTCATACGAGGGGGTCACGGTCGTCAGAACGGATGAACGATCCTGTCATGTGACATACGGCACCGTCGAACGCGATTTTTCCTTATAACGATAATAATATATTTACCCACACACCACGGGAGCATCGATGATATGAACCGGTTCAAACCAAGCAGGATCGTGTCGGCCACCGCCGTCGGTTGTCTGTTGCTGGCCTCCAGCCATCTGTTGAAGGCCGCATCCGGGAATGATTCTCAAAAACCAGAAACGCCGCCGGCGCTTTCCGCTCTCACGTCCGCTCAGAAACAGGCCGTCCCGTCGGGCTCCCTCTCGATGGTCATTCGCGGGATGCCGACCGAGCAGGCGCTGGAGCAGGTTGCAGCGAATTTCGGTCTTCAACTCCAGCCGCAGGTCGAATTGCCCGGGGCCGTCAACCTCGAGTTCGACGGCGCCGGCCTCGACCAGGCAATGAGCGAGATCGTCGGTCCGCTGAACCTCGACTGGATGGTTGAAAACGGCCGTCTGCACGTCTTTCAACCCCGCCAGCCCTGGACGCACGTGAGCGACGCCGCGAACGGCGCCCCGTCCATGGCGGCCATTCCGCTCGTGAAGCCGGAAGAGCCTGTCTCGAGCCGCATCGTCGTCCTGAAAAAGCGAAAGGCCGAAGACATTCAGAAGCTCATCAAGGATCTGAGCACCGGCATGAACATCGTCACCGACGCGCCTACGAACTCCCTCATCTGTCTGGGCACCGAGAAGCAACTCGCCGAAGCGGAGCAGCTCGCGAAGAGTCTCGACGAACTGCCTCCTTCCGCCCAGGGAGTCGCCTCCTCCCCGCTCGTGGCGAAAGTCGAGTTCATCACCGAGATCTTCAAACTCGACCATGTCGACTTCGACAGTCTCGAGAAAGAGCTGACGTCGGTGATTGCCCGCGAAACCTCAGGAACGGGGAGCTCAAATCAGCAAGCGGCGCTGACAAAAGACGGCAAGCCGATCGAGAAAGAGTATTTTCTCCTCGATCGGGAACGGCGCATCGTTCTCATCCATTCAACGCTGGAAAAAATTGCCAGTCTCAAAACCTATTTCACAACGATCAACCAGCCGCTCGCTCAGGTCATGATCGAAGCCCAGATCGTCGCGGTCGACACCGACTTCGAGAAGAACATGGGCATCAAATGGAACACCTCCGTCGGGTATACCGGCCCCGCCAATGCCTGGAGCACGGGGAAATTCGATCCCGTTCAACTTCCGCCCGCGAACTCCGTTCAATCACCGAACGCGGATACCTACCAGTCCTTCCAGTTCGGCAAGTGGAGCCTGAACAACCTCCAGGCACTTCTCGACACTGCCCAATCCCAGAACAAGGCGCAGGTTCTCTCGAGGCCGAAGATCATGTCGGTCACCGGGAAGAAGGCGAAGATCCAGATCGGCACGAAGATTCCCTACACCACCTCGACGACGCTCACCGACGGCGGGAATACAACCGAAAACGTGAATTTCGTCGACGTCGGCATCATTCTCGACGTCACGCCCATGATCCACACCGACAATCACACGGTTCGCATGACGGTGAAGCCCGAGGTTTCCGATGCGATCGCCTACGCGAAGAACGGCGCCCCGATCATCGCGACACGCCAGACGGAAGCCACCGTCGAGGTGAGGAACGGGGAAACGATGGTCATCGGCGGCCTCCTGACCAGCGAAAACGGCAAATCAACGACCGGTGTGCCGCTGCTCCGAGACGTTCCCGTTCTCGGCGAATTCTTCAAGTTTTCCAAGAGAACCAACAAGAAGACGAATCTCATGATTCTCATCACCACCCGCATCGTCGATACCGAATTCGAAGGCACCCTTTCACCCAGGCTCGCGACATCGATCAGCATGATGCACGGCAATCCCGCGGTCATCGCCTCTTCACCGATCGCAAGCCTCACGCTCCCCCTGAGCTTGAAGTCTGAAGGGTCGTCCAAACAGGCCCCATCCGAAAAGAAAGCCCCCATCGTGAAAGATCATCGGCTTTCCAACGTCGCCAAGGAATCAACCGCCCCCGCAGGAAACGAAAAAAAGCCCCAGCGATAGGCCGCACGTCTCAGAATGCAAAACGTCCGATGAACCTGGTTCATTTTACATTCTTGACTGAAATGACATCTTCGCTTATAATTCACACCTCGTCAGTTCTGTTCAAAACACTCACACACCGGAGGCCACCTTCAAATGATCCGTTCAAATCGTGGTTTTACCCTCATGGAACTCCTTCTCGTCATTGCCATTCTGGCAATCGTCGCCGCCGCCGCTGCCCCAAGTTTCTTCGGCGGCGCGACTGATGCGATGAAAGAAGCTCGGCGGGCTGCTTTCGTCTCTAATTTCAATAGCGTTCTTTCTGCCGCTAATATTTACCTTGCCAACGAGCAGGCAGCCGGAAGAGCAGGTGTAAAAGCTGGTACAGTTGTCTATTCGGCTCTTAAAGATAAAATGATTTCTGCACAAACGTTCAATGTGAAAAATTCTGCAGGAACGGTTGGCACCATTACAGCTCAAATCGTTCAGGCTGATGCCACCCTCAATACCTTCAAAGTATCTATGCATCAGTGCAAAGATAATGCCGGTACAGTTACCGGTAATGAAATTACCGATCCGGGAGTTACTTTCGATACATTCACTCCGTGAAGAAGTTTTGTTTTTTATAAACCGCCCGATCTCGGGCGGTTTTTTTATTATTACAAAATATTCCTGTTCAGTGGCGTTCCAATTGAGTTCAATTCATTCATCAGGGCATTCTGGTGAGTTGCCGAACGTTACGCACTTCGTTTAGAATTGAATCATGACAAAAAGCACCAGGCACGCAGCCCTGGCGGGGGGTCCGCCACCCAAACGCACGTGGCCGGCGGGCACCATGTTGGGGCCCGTTCCGGCGGTCATGGTTTCCTGCCAGGGGCGGGAAGGTCCTCCGAACATCATCACGGTGGCCTGGGCCGGCACGCTGTGCACGAACCCGCCGCTTCTGGGCATTGGCATCAGACCCGAACGACACTCGTTCAGGCTGATTTCCGAGACGGGCGAGTTCGTCGTCAACATGCCTTCGCGCTACGAGGCATTCGCGACCGACCTCTGCGGCGTCGTCTCGGGCCGCGACGGAGACAAGTTCGCGCGCGCCGGCCTGACGGCGGCGCCGGCGGAGCATGTAAAGGCCCCCATCATCGCCGAGTGCCCCATCAACATCGAGTGCCGCGTCAAGCAGACGCTTCCGCTCGGTTCGCACACGCTGTTCATCGCCGAAATCGTCGGGGTTCAGGTCACCCGGCGGCTGATTTCCGCCGAGAACCACCTCTCGATCGAGAAGGCCGGCCTTCTCGCCTTCGCGCACGGAACCTATTTCGAACTCGGCAAGGCCATCGGCAGTTTCGGCTTCAGCGTGAAAAAGAAATAAGAGCGGCATATACTATATCTATGACAATAGAACAAAACGGTCTCGAAGCACGCATCGTAGAGCTGGAGATGAAAGTTTCCTACCAGGACAAGACGATCGAAGATCTGAATGAGACCGTCACGAGCCTCCAGCGCGAGGTGCAGCAGCTCGATCGGCTCATCTCCCAAGTCAGGCAGAAGCTCTCCCCCTCGTCGATGACCGAGGCCGACATCAACATCGCCAATGAAAAGCCGCCCCACTATTGATTTCTCACCACCCAGACATCGATTTTCGCACGGCGGTCTTTGCCCGGAAGAAGAAATCTGGTAACGTGTGCCGACAGGGTACGATGCGTTCAATTCTACAAAAAGCGGTGGTCATCAATGACGGAAGTCACCTCCCAACCAGGCATGAAGCCGAAACCTCTGCTGTTCGTCATCTCGGGCCCGAGCGGTTCGGGCAAGGGAACGGCCCTCGATTTCATCGAACGTGAATTCGCCGATTCGATCGCCCGTTCGCCGACGTACACCACGCGGGCCCGCCGGAACGGCGAGCGCGACGGCAAGGATTACAACTACGTCAGCGATGCCCGGTTCCAGGAACTGGTGACGCAGAACGAGATCTTCGAGTTCACCCGCACCTACAACGACGAGCTGTACGGCTCGCCGCGCCGGCTCATCAATGCCGACGACGGCCACCACCTGCTGGTCGAACTTGATTTCAACGGGTTTCACCGGCTTCGTTCGATCTCACGCCGAAAGGTCATCGGCATTTTCATCATGCCACCTTCGATCGAAGAGCTGTCCAGGCGCATCCTCGCCCGCCAGCCCGAAACGAACCTCGACAAGCGGCTCCACCGGGTCAGCGAGCAGATCGCCCACGCCTGGTCCTACGACTACATCATCCTCAACCGCGACCGCGATGAATTCCTCCGCCGCGTGCGCTGCACCGTCGAAGCCGAACTGTTCCGCCTCGACGGCGTCGGTTTCCTGACCGAAAACTGGCACACCCTCGACGTCACGCTCCACAAAAACTGACAACTCTTTCACCACACGAAGGCACAAACCGGCCGCTCTTTTCCCGTTGGGGCGGTTCGCGAACCGCCCCTACATCGCAATGACAAGCCCCAGGCTGAACGTGCTGGTAAAAGGATTGCGGTTCTCCCCGCCTCAGCGCCTCTGCGGCGCCACCCCGCCCGGCCTGATCTCGGAAACATGACTGCCGTTTGACCGCCGGCGGGCGGGAATCTATAATTCCTCCATGCCCATACGCACGAGAGGAGATACCTACATGCCCGAAGCGTCGAATCGCGAACGCGATCTCGTCCTGGCGCCGAACGAGTTTGCCCTCATTTCAGACCAGACAAAGGGCCATATCGTCGTCTACGTCGGCCCCTGCAAGACAAGTCTTGCAAACACGGACCAGCCCGTCATCTTCAACGACCGTACCAAGCGGTTCGAGCGGTGCAATCTTGAGCAGTCGATCTCGATTTTCTCGACAGCCCCTGAAGGCTGGTATCTCAACCTCAAGAACCCGGCCAAAGACAGCCACCAGCCGCGCACGTTCGGCCCCAACAACCTTCCCGAGCTGAATATCGGCCGGAAGGTGAACATTCCGGGCCCGGTTTCGTTCTCTCTCTGGCCGGGTCAGATGGTCCGCATCATCCAGGGCCACCACCTGCGGTCAAACCAGTATCTCGTCGTCCGTGTCTACGACGAAGAAGCCGCGAAAGCGAACTGGAAGAAAGCGGTCATCAAACCCCAGACACCGGCCGGGACCGACAGCGTCACCCCGGGAACCATACCGTCCGCACCGCCGACACCACCCGATCCGAAGAGCGGCGCCGTCGATCCTGCATCCGACGTTCCCGAACTGACCATGGGAAAACAGCTGGTCATCAAGGGAACCGACGTCTCGTTCTACATTCCGCCGACGGGCATCGAGGTCGTTCGCGACGCCAGAAACACGTATGTCCGGGAAGCGGTCACGCTCGAGCGGCTGGAATACTGCATTCTCCTCGATGAAGACGGCAACAAGCGGTACATCCAGGGTCCGGCGGTCGTCTTCCCCCGCCCCACCGAGGCGTTCGTCGAGAAGAACGGTTCGCGCAAGTTCAAGGCGATCGAACTGAACGAGATCAGCGGTCTGTACATCAAGGTCATCGCCCCCTACAAAGGCGAGGACGGCGTCGAGCACAAGGTCGGCGAGGAGCTGTTCATCACCGGCAAAGACCAGATGATCTACTTCCCGCGCCCCGAGCATGCGATCATCAAATACGGCGAGCAGGAGATCCATTACGCGGTCGCCATTCCGGCCGGCGAGGGTCGCTACTTCCTCAACCGCAACACCGGCAAGGTCACGCTCAAGCGCGGCCCCTGCATGTTCCTTCCCGACCCCCGTCAGGAAGTGATCGTCCGCCGGATTCTCGAGCCGAAGCAGTGCGCCCTCTGGTTCCCCGGCAACCAGGAAGCCCTCGAATACAACGTGCGTCTCAAGAACATCGCCAAGGCCCAGCACGCCGACGCGTATCTCCCCGACGGGGAAGCCCGGACGAAACTTCCCTCGCCCGCCCCCGTCCCCCCCAGGCCCGGCATCCCCGTCGCTCCGGCCGCCGAGCCGCCGGCCGAGGGGCACGCCGGGGACGACTTCACCCGCAAGCGCGGCTTCACCCAGCCGCGAACGATAACGCTCGATACAAAATACGAAGGCGCCGTCGCCATCGACATCTGGACCGGCTATGCCGTCCTGGTCGTCGGCCGCGCGGGCGAGCGCAGGGTCATCGCGGGCCCGCAAACATATCTCCTCGAATATGACGAGGCGCTCGAAAGCCTCGAGCTCTCGACCGGAACGCCGAAGAGCGACGACAACAAGATCAAGACGGCGTATCTGCGCGTGCTTCACAACAAGGTTTCCGACGTCGTCGAAGCCGAGACGAACGATCTCTGCCGCGTCCGGCTCAAGCTGTCCTACCGGGTCAACTTCGAGGGCGACTCGAGCAAGTGGTTCAATGTCGAGAACTATGTGAAGTTCCTGACCGACCACATGCGCTCGCTCGTCCGGCACGCCGTGAAGCAGCACCGGATCGAGGAGTTCTACGCCACCGCCATCCGGATCATCCGCGACACGATCCTCGGCAGCGCCGGTTCCGACAGCAAGCGCGCGGGCCGCAGCTTCGCCGAGAACGGCATGCATATCTACGACGTCGAGGTGCTCGACGTGAAGATCGGCGACGAGGCGATCGAGAAGCTGCTGATCGACGCCCAGCACTCGGTCGTGAAACAGACGCTCGAGATCGCTTCCCAGAAACGCCAGCTCGATTTCACCCAGCAGAACGAGTCGATCCGCCAGCAGATCGCCGAGGCGCAGTCTCAGACGAAACAGCAGGAGTTCGGGCTGCTCACGCTCGAGGCCAAGTCCCAGCTCCTGCTGAACCTGGCGAAGATCGAATCGGAAACCGAGGCCCGGAAGCGCACGCTCGACGCGAAGCTCGCCGACCAGGCGACGCTGGGCAAGATCGACTCGTCAGAGCTTTCCCGCAAGAAGGAAGCGTACGATCTCGAGCTGGAAGTCACCCGGCGCAGGCTGGCGCTCAAGCTCGAAGAACTCAAGACCGAGACGGAGGCCGTCATCGGCAAGGCCGGCGCGGTATCGCCCAAGCTCATCGCCGCGATGCAGGCGTTCAGCGACAAGGCACTCGCGGAGCGCATGGCGCAGAGCATGGCCCCTCTCGCGATTCTCGGCGGCAGCAGCGTCGCCGATGTGTTCTCCCGGCTTCTGAAGGGAACGGTGCTCGAAGGCGTGCTCAAATCCGCATCGGATACGGAGCAGTAAGATGAAGAAACGAGATCTTTTTCCTCTCGCGTTGCTGTTCCTCGCATCCCTGTCAGTTCCTTCCGGACAGGCGCTGTCGGCCCCGACGTCACAGA
>DAOSOK010000013.1:115678-116945 GCA_035373905.1 Candidatus Ozemobacteraceae bacterium
GGCTCGACCCTCTCGCTCTTCTATCGAAACCGTAACGAAGCCCGGCAAAACGAGTCTGCGCTGAAGAACATCCGTGCCGAAATCACGGGCGTCGAGCGCCGCATCGAAGAGGTCGACAGACTGATCGAGAAAGCCGAAAAGGAACGGGACCAGCTCTTCAACCCGCCCCCGGCATCACCCGCAGTTCCCCTGCCCGCCCGCCCGGGGCTGCCGCCACCGCCGGGCATCCGGGAATAAGACGTCTTCGCGCAAATACGCTCCGTTACTGCTCACAAGGTCCACGACAATCACTTGCATGCTCGATACCGTTCGTGCTGAGCCTGTCGAAGCACGAACGGCCACTTGTCGATGGTTCCGCATTTCGCCCTTCGACAGGCGCAGGGCGAACGGTTGGTTTTCATTCTCCAGGACTCAATACCTGATGAGTCGAGCAGTATCAGTCAGCAAAACACCGCCGGCCGAAAGGCTGGCGGTGTTTTGCTGAGAAGAATGTTTACAGGATCTTGCCGATCAACGCGCGGATGCGGGTCTGCAGGTCGACGATCTTGGGTTCGGGCTTTTCGCCAGCCATGAAGTTCACCTGGCGAAGAACGGCCTTCAGCACCGGAACGAAGTGATTGGCGCCCGGTTCCTTCTGGTATTTTTCGAGATACTGGACGAGCACGCGGGCCTTGATGAGATCCCCGTCCTTGAGGTCATTGATAATCAATTCCGAAAGGCTTTCCTGGACGAAAGCGAGGAATTTGTCGTTCTCGAGGCGGCGGAGACCGACCACGTTCTGAGCAAAACTTGCCTTGCTGGTGATGGCGATATCGATGTGGGTGAGAATCTGGCCCTTCTTGGTGCGAAGCACGAGGCGGGTTTTCCCGTTCTTCCAGGATTCAACCTCGCCATTCGCATGAACCATGAACTGGCCCTTCGGGTTGCGGACGACCCATTTCGACTCGCCCGACCATGACTCGAGACGGCCGACACCCCATCCGGCGAACGTGCCGTCCTGGTTGCGGACGACGAACTTGATGCCGCGGTTTTTCCAGATCTCGTATGCTTTCGTAAGATTGGTGACGGTTTCATTTTCCGCATCAGCGGCAATCAGGGGAAGAGTGGGCAGAACCAAGGCGCATACCAGCAGAAAGACCACGAAGAAACGCTTGTTCACGTATTTCCCTCCGTTCGAATGAATGATTTTTTCGATTGTGAGAAATGGTATCAGATTTGGTTATGTCCAGTCAAGTGGTGTATAAACCACCGCGATCATGAATCAGTT